>CALJIU010000001.1 GCA_937974055.1 uncultured Neomegalonema sp.
CAAGGTCAGTCAGGCAATCCGGTTTATTCTGGGCGATGCTACAGGCATGCGGCGATCCGTCGAACGTCTGCTGGGCTCGCATGGGTCTGATCACGCCTGTCGCGGATACATCCTTGGCTGTCACGCCTTTACACTAGAGGAAACAGGGGATTACGCCGCCGCTGAGCGCACTGGGTTGCAAGGCCTAAGCTATGCGCCCGATGACGCATGGGGGTTGCATGCCGTCACGCATGTGAACGACATGACGGCCAATCCTGATCGCGGCATTGCCTTGATCGAACAGAACACCGGCGCATGGACCCATTGCAACAATTTCCGCTATCACGTCTGGTGGCACCTTGCCCTGTTCCACCTCGAACGGGGCGATTATGCCGAGGTGCTGCGCCTTTACGACACCGAAATCCGGGCCGAGCATACCGATGATTACCGCGATATCTCGAATGGGGCATCGTTGCTTGTGCGGCTTGAACTCGAAGGGGTAAATGTCGGGGATCGGTGGCAGGAATTGGCCGATCTATGCGCTGCGCGGACCGATGATGGATGTGTGGTCTTCGCTGATCTGCATTACGTGCTTGCTCTTGGGCAGGGGGATGCGCATGGACAAGCCTGTAAGCTGCTGCAAGCGATGAAGAAGAATGCCATGACCGATACGACGATGGGGGCCGTGGCCGCCGATGCGGGGGTCTCCGCCGCGACCGGGTTGATCCGGTTCGCCCACGGGGATTACGCCGCTGCCCATACGGCCCTGATCGCGGCCCGCCCGAATATGCAAAGCGTCGGGGGCAGCCATGCGCAGCGCGATGTGTTCGAGCGGTTGACCATCGACGCGGCCCTGCGCGCCGGGAAACTGAGCGATGCCCGCGCGCTGCTGAACGACCGCACCCGTGCACGGGGGGCGCTGGACGGCTATGCCGAAAAGCGGCTGTCGCGGATTGGCAGCTTTGAATCCGGTATGGCGGCGTCCCTGTGACACCGGCTGAGGCGGCGGCGTTACGCGAGGCGAAGCGTGATCCGCGCCTCGATTTCTTTCGGGGGCTGGGGATGTTCATCATCCTGATCGCCCATACGCCGTGGAACACGTGGAATAACTGGATTCCGGCGCGGTTCGGGTATTCGGATGCGACGGAGATATTCGTCTTCTGCTCCGGCGCGGCCTCGGCCATCGCTTTCTACAAGGTGTTCGAGGCGCGGGGGTGGTGGATCGGGACGGCGCGGGTCGCCTTTCGGATATGGCAGCTTTACTGGTGCCATATCGCGGTGTTCTTCGCGACGCTCGTGACGCTGATGATGGTCATGCGGTGGTTGCCGGACCCGGCGCGCGACTACGTGACGACGCTGAACCTGACCCGTTTCGTGAACGATCCGGAGGCGTTTTTGCCGCCGCTGTTCTGGTTGGGCTACGTGCCGAATTATTTCGATATCCTCGTGATGTACATGGTCATTCTGGCCCTGATGCCGGTGGTCGTGTGGCTGTCGACCTTTCGTGAGCCGGGGGCGCGGCCATGGCTGGCCATCGGGTTCTGCGTGGCGCTGTGGGCGCTGGTATCGCAGCCGTGGCTGGCGGTGCTGGATGTGCCGATCTTTACGGGGCTGAACCTGCCCGCCGAGCCGGTGGGGCGGGACCGGACGTGGTTCTTCAATCCGTTTTGCTGGCAATTGATCTTCTTCACCGGCTTCGCCTTTGCGCTGGGGTGGATACCGACGCCGCCGGTGCGGTGGTGGCTGATCCTGATTTGCCTTGCGGTCGTGCTCGTCTCGATCCCGCTGGACCCCGACGGGGTGCCCGCGCGGCGGTTCTTTGCGGCGCGGCCCGAACTCGCCCCGCTATGGGAGCGGATCGGGGCGTTCAAGGCATCGGTGGGGCCGTTGCAGTCGAAGTCGTTCTTCGGCTTGTTCCGCTACATCCATTTCCTCGCGCTGGCCTATCTGGTCTGGGTTGCCGCCGGGGATAACGGCAAGCGCCTGCCGCGCACGGGGCTGCTGGGCGGGCTGGTCACGGTGATCCGGCGGGTGGGGCAGCAAGCCTTGGCGGTGTTTATCTTCAGCCTCGTGGCCGCGCGGTTACTGGGCGTCGTGATCTATGAATCCGGGCGCGAAGTATGGGTGATTGCGCTGGTCAATTTCACCGGCTTCGCGCTGCTCGTCGCCGTCGCCTATACGGCGCGGTGGTTCAAGAGCAATCCGTGGAAGGTGCAGGCGCGGACCTGAACGGGCGAAAGATGGTGTCCCCGGCGTGATTCGAACACGCGGCCCCCGGATTAGGAATCCGATGCTCTATCCGGCTGAGCTACGGGGACACTGTTAGGTGCAATAGCCGATTTGACGTCCACGTCCAACCCCTCGGACATCACGCGCAGCGCGTACCAATGGGACAGGGCTGCGCTGGCGAGGACGACGGCAACCACGCTCCAGAACACCGCCTCCAGCGGGTAATCGAGCAGCACGATGAGCACGAAATTGATGCTTGCGGGCAGCACGAGTTGGCGTGCGATGCCCATGACCATCGGGAACAGGGGGCGCTTCATCGCCTGAAGGGCGGCGACGCTGATGAACAGCACGACGTAACCGTAGAAGGCGAGGGCGTCGATGCGCAGATAGGTGGTGCCCGTGGCGCGGATCGTGGCGTCTTCGGAAAAGAAGCGCAGGGCCAGCGGCGACAGCCAGATCATCGCGGGGATGAACAACAGGGCCATGCCCAGCCCGATGCGAAGGGCCGCGCCGTATGTCTCACGCAGGCGGGCCGTGTTGCCCGCGCCGAAATTCTGACCCGCCACGGCCATGACGGCGGCGTTCAGGCCCAAGGCGGGCAGCAGCAGCACCTGCTCCAGCCGCAGGCCGATGGTGTACCCCGCGATGGCCTCGCCCCCGAACCGGCCCACGAAGGACAGCGTGATGAAACCGCCGAGGATGATCGTCAGCATCGTGAAACTGGCGGGCAGCACTTGGCGCAGCAGGTCGGCCCAACGGGGCCAGTCGAAGGCGGGGCGCGCGCGGGTACCCATGCGGCGGCGCAGGACGTGGAACAGCCATAGCGCCGTGCCCGCC
>CALJIU010000002.1 GCA_937974055.1 uncultured Neomegalonema sp.
TGACCCGACGCCTCCCACAGCTTGCGGTCGACCACCTGCGGGGTGCGGATTTCCTTGTAATCAGCGGCGTTCAGCCGTTTGCGCATGTAGTCTTCCAGCGCGCGATAGATGGCCCAGCCATTGGGGTGCCAGAACACCATGCCGGGCGCTTCCTCCTGAAAATGGAAGAGTTCGAGCGCCTTGCCTAGCTTGCGGTGGTCGCGTTTTTCGGCCTCGGCCCGCTGGTGCAGGTAGGCGGCGAGGTCGGCTTTATTCAGGAACGCCACGCCATAGATGCGTTGCAGCATTGCCCGGTCCGAATCCCCGCGCCAATACGCCCCGGCCACGGTGGTCAGCTTGAAGGCATCCTTTGGCACCTGCCCGGTATGGGCGAGGTGTGGGCCACGGCAGAGGTCTTGCCAATCGCCATGCCAGTACATCCGCAGCGGCTCGTCACCGGGAATGCCCTCGATCAGCTCGACTTTGTAAGGCTCGCCGTTGTCCTCGTAGTGTTTGATCGCGCGCGGGCGGTCCCAGACTTCGGTGCGCACGGGGTCGCGCTTGTCGATGATCTGGCGCATCTTTTTCTCGATGGCGTCGAGGTCTTCGGTGGAGAAGGGTTCGGCGCGGTCAAAATCGTAGTAGAAGCCGTTTTCGATGACCGGGCCGATGGTGACCTTGGTATCGGGCCAGATTTCCTGCACCGCACGGGCCATGATATGCGCGCAGTCATGGCGCACCAACTCTAGCGCTTCGGCGGTATCCTTGGCGGTGACGATGCCGAAAGCGTGGTCGGCGGTCATGGGGATCGAAAGATCCGAAAGTTCGCCGTCGATGCGACAGGCAATCGACGCCTTGGCCAAGGATTTGGAGATATCCGCCGCCACATCCGCCCCCGTCGTACCGGACGGATAGGTGCGGGTGGCTCCGTCGGGCAGGGTGAGGGTGATGTCGGTCATGGGTCCGGTTCCTTGCTTGAATAGGCGCTTCTTTTCGCGAAGGGCGCGCACGGGGTCAAGGGGGCAGGCGCAAAGCGGCGGTGTATGACGAAAAACACCGCCGCTTTTGCAAGGAACGGCGTCTTCATTGGTCAGATCGAGGCGACATTCGCGGGTAATCAATTTAGGTGTGCTTGGGCGACACGAAAAGGCCCCGAATAATGTGTTCGGAGCCTTAAAACAATTCAAGTTAGCGGTTTTTATTGAGCGGCAATCGCCTCGTCCTTGGCAAGATCGCGCAGGACGTAGTGCAGGACGCCGCCATTCTTGACGTAATCGATCTCGGTGCCTGTATCGATGCGGCAGAGAAGGTCGATTTCTTTCGTCTTGCCGTCCTCGTAGGTGATCGTCGCTTTGACGGTCGCGCGGGGGGTGACGTCTGACAGGCCATCGACCGTGACGGTTTCTGTGCCGGTCAGGCCCAGCGACTCGCGGCTGTCACCGCCGGTGAATTGCAGCGGGACGACGCCCATGCCGACGAGGTTGGAGCGGTGGATACGCTCGTAGCTTTCGGCGATGACGGCGGTGACGCCGAGGAGCGCGGTGCCCTTGGCGGCCCAGTCACGTGACGAACCCGTGCCGTATTCCTTGCCCGCGATGATGACGAGAGGGGTGTTCGTTTCCTTGTACTTCATCGCCGCATCGAAGATCGGCATCACCTCGCCTGTGGGCACGTAGGTGGTCACGCCGCCCTCGGTGCCGGGGGCCATCAGGTTGCGAATGCGGATGTTACCAAAGGTGCCACGCATCATTACCTGATGGTTGCCGCGCCGCGCGCCATAGGAGTTGAAGTCGCGCACGCCGACCTGACGTTCTTGCAGGTAATCCGCTGCCGGGCTGATCTTGGCAATCGAACCGGCGGGCGAGATGTGGTCCGTCGTGATCGAATCGCCGAGAAGAGCGAGGATGTTCGCCTTTTCGACATTGTGGATTTCGCCGACTTCGGGGGTAATCCCCTCGAAATAGGGCGGGTTCTGCACGTAGGTCGAGCCGGACGGCCAGCCATAGGTGTCGCCGCTTTCGGTGTCGATGCCCTGCCATTTGTCATCACCGGCGAAGACATCGGCGTATTGCGACTGAAACGCCTCGCGCGTGACGGTTTCCTCGACCAGCTTGTTGATCTCGGCCTGAGTCGGCCAGATGTCCTTGAGGAAGACGTCGTTGCCGTCTTGATCCTGACCAAGAGCGACGGTCGTGATGTCCTTGGTCATCGTGCCAAGCAGCGAGTAGGCGACGACTAGCGGCGGCGAGGCGAGGTAGTTGGCGCGCACGTCGGGGTTCACGCGGCCCTCGAAGTTGCGGTTGCCCGACAGCACCGAGCAGGCGACCAGATCGCCTTCGTTGATCGCTTCGGAGATCGCTTCCGGCAAGGGGCCGGAATTGCCGATGCAGGTGGTGCAGCCATAGCCGACCAGATCGAAGCCCATCGCGTCGAGGTCTTTCTGCACGCCGGAATTCTGGAGGTATTCCGTCACGACCTTGGAACCGGGGGCCAGCGAGGTCTTAACCCAAGGCTTGGGTTTGAGGCCCTTCGCCGCCGCCTTCTGCGCCACCAGCCCTGCGCCGATCATGACGTAAGGGTTGGAAGTGTTGGTGCAGGAGGTAATGGCGGCGATGACGATGTGGCCATCGCTCATCTCGTAATCTGCATCACGCACGGCTGACGTCTTGCCAAGCTGTACCTGTGCTGCGCCTTCGGCATTCATCTCGGCGGCTTCGGAGCCGGGTTCGGCAGATTCGGCACCGCTTTCCAGCGGTGCTCCACCGCGCATGTCGTTGATCATCGTGTTGAAGGCGCTGGAGGCGTCGTCCAGCAGGATACGGTCCTGCGGGCGTTTCGGACCGGAAATCGCGGGGCGGACGGTCGAGATGTCCAGCTCCAGCGTCGAGGAGAAAACCGGATCGGGCGTCTTGTTGTCGCGCCACAGGCCCTGCACCTTGGCATAGGCTTCTACGAGGGAAATGCGGGCTTCGTCGCGGCCCGTGGTGCGCAGGTAGCGCAGCGTCTCGCGGTCGACGGGGAAGAACCCGCAGGTCGCGCCGTATTCGGGGGCCATATTCGAGATCGTGGCTCGGTCGGCCAGCGCCATGTTCTCCAGCCCGTCACCGTAGAATTCGACGAACTTGCCGACGACACCGTGTTCGCGCAGCATCTCGACCACGCGCAGGACCAGATCGGTCGCGGTGACGCCTTCGGTCACTTCGCCAGTCAGCTTGAAACCGACGACTTCAGGGATGAGCATCGAGATCGGCTGGCCCAGCATGGCGGCTTCGGCCTCGATCCCGCCCACACCCCAACCGAGAACGGCGAGGGCGTTGACCATGGTGGTGTGACTGTCGGTGCCAACCAGCGTGTCGGGATAGGCAACGCGGTTGCCGTCCTTATCTTCGTCCGTCCAGATCGTCTGGGACAGGTATTCGAGGTTCACCTGATGGCAGATGCCGGTTCCCGGTGGGACGACGCGGAAGTTGTCGAACGCGCCCTGACCCCATTTCAGGAAGGTGTAGCGTTCGCCGTTACGCTCGTATTCACGCTCGACATTTGCCTGAAACGCGCGGGGCGTGCCGAATTCATCGACCATCACCGAGTGGTCGATAACCAGATCGACGGGGGAGAGGGGATTGATCTTCTGCGGGTCGCCGCCCAGCGTCTTCATCGCATCGCGCATCGCGGCCAGATCGACCACGGCGGGGACGCCGGTGAAGTCCTGCATCAGGACGCGGGCGGGGCGATAGGCGATTTCACGTTCGGTCTTGCCACCATTGGCGACCCAATCGGCAAAAGCGGCGATGTCGTCCTTGGTGACCGTCTCGCCGTCTTCGTTACGCAGCAGGTTTTCGAGAATCACGCGCAGGGAGGAGGGAAGGCGCTTGAGTGAGCCGATCCCTTCGGCCTCGGCGGCCTCGATGGAATAGAAGTGGTATTCTTCCTTCGCGACCGTAAGCTTACGGCGCGTACCGAGTGAGTCGTGGCCTGTGGAAACCGTCATGGAAAGTCCATCCCCTTGATGTTGAGGCGTCGGACATTCGCATCTGCACAAAATCGATACGGAAGCGTCAGACGCCCGATACGCGCGTCCGCGAATGGGGCGCGCCGGATATGCTGCGCTCAATAGCGCCGTTACGCGCGGATTTCAAAGGCTTTTGCAGGGTCGCAGCGATGCGGCCGTGTCAACCGGCCCTTTGGGGCAGTGTATCGAGTGCGACATATTCGGCCTCGCGACCGTTTTCCGCAATGCGGGGAAGCGGTACCCTGTCGCGCCGCACGTCCACCGGTCCCGACAGTCGCGCAAGGGCAACCGCATCGAAAGAGAAGACGACGAACAACCGATTCACGCGACCATCGGTACCCGCGAAGGGCAGAATCAACCGCGTAAAGGTGAACGGATCACCCGCCCGCGTCAGGACAGTGGAGGAGGCCATTGCCGGATCGCCCGTCGTGGCAGATTCGAGATAGCGAGGCATAATGTCGAACAGATGCTCGTCGGTGTATATGTCCTCGATACTCTTGCTAGCTCCATCACCGAAGGCAAGTATCGCAAACCGACCTTCTAGCCGCTGGCGGAAACGGATGCCACGCTCCGTCCGCTCGACATGAAGCAGAACGCCTGCGGGTAGAGCACGAACAACGCGATCCGGGCGAAACTCCTGCTGGAGCGGGGTTTGGCCGCCCGTCGAGATCCGCTGCCACTCCTCGTAGGCGAGCAATTGGCGGTGGTCGAGGGTCAGGCCATCCATCTCGATCGTTTGTGACATCGGGCCTTCTCCATATTCCGAACCGCTATGATGCAGCGTCCACGTTTTCATACTGCCCACCGTTCATCAGAGTAATTATTCGATGACAATGGTTATCTAGCGTTAAAAAAGCGTATCCGTAGAGGTTGCAAGTGATCGGAATCATTGTCACGCGAGGGATTAGTCGTTCCGTTCCGGTATATTGCCCTTGATCGTGGGGCTTTCCGGGGGCAGACCCGCAGCATGAATGATGTACCAATCCTCAAGCCACAGGCGAACCGCGTCGTCACCCTTGGGTGTCGGCTAAATGCCTACGAAGGCGCGGTAATCGAGGCGCAGGCAGGCGAAGCGGGGGTTGAGAATGCCATCGTCGTCAACACCTGTGCCGTGACGGGGGAGGCGGTGCGACAAGCACGCCAGACGATCCGGCGGCTGGCGCGGGAGAATCCAGACGCCCAGTTGATCGTCACGGGATGTGCCGCACAAACAGAGCCGGAAACCTTCGCGGAAATGGCGGAGGTCGATCTGGTTCTTGGCAACGCTGAGAAGGTCGATGCGACTCAGTGGCGACGAATTGCAGGCGCGAATAGCCCGGATTTCGGGGTCGCGGCGGCGGAAAAGCTGCGCGTGAATGACATCATGGAAGTGCGCGAGTTGGCCCCGCATATGATCGATGGCCTGTCAGAGCGGACCCGCGCTTTCGTGCAGGTACAGAACGGCTGTGACCATCGCTGTACGTTCTGCATCATCCCGTTCGGTCGCGGTAACGCGCGCTCTGTGCCGATAGGTGAGGCGGTGCAGCAGGTGCAGCGTCTGGTCGATTCGGGGCATCTGGAGGTGGTGCTGACGGGGGTGGACCTGACATCCTGGGGGCCGGACCTGCCGGGCGCGCCGCGTCTGGGCGATCTGGTGCAGGCGATTCTCACCCACGTGCCGGATTTGCCGCGCCTGCGCCTTTCCTCCATCGATTCCATCGAGGCGGACCCGGCGCTGATCGACGCCATAGGCGATGATAGGCGGGTGATGCCGCATTTGCATTTGTCGTTGCAATCGGGGGACGACATGATTCTCAAGCGGATGAAACGCCGTCACCTTCGTGACGATGCCATCGCCTTTTGCGACACCATCCGCGCTCGCCGCCCTGATATCGTGTTCGGCGCGGATATCATCACCGGGTTCCCGACCGAGACAGAGGCGATGTTCGAGAATTCGATGCGGCTGGTCGAGGAATGCGGCCTGACCTTCCTGCATGTCTTTCCGTATTCGGCCCGCAAAGGCACCCCAGCGGCAAAGATGCCGCAAGTGCCGGTCGCGGCCCGCAAGGACCGTGCGGCCCGCCTGCGTGCGTTGGGTGCCGAACGCCGGGATGCCTATTTGTACACGCGTGTTGGCCAGCAGGAGAGCGTCCTTGTAGAACGGGACGGGCGCGGCCACACTCAGGGCTTCGCGGAAGTGACGGTGGATGGCTTAGGCATCAAAGACGGTGCGCTGCTCGAAGCACGGATTACTGGCGTCGAAGAAGGGCGATTGCGCGCATGTCTGCCTGAATAATCCGAACGGAAAGGTATTGCGCGACTGTCGAGGCGGTCACCACTGCTTCTTGCGCGCAAAAAGGACGTCACCGAAATTCTCGATAATCGCGGCGCGTGCGTTATCGATCTCGGCTGTCGATAGCTTGTTGTGCGTCGTTATCTGGACCATGCCCGTCGATGGTGTGTAGAGCATGTCTAATTCCTCAGCGATATTGCCAAGTTTAAGTTCCTGTAACTTCTGGCGGTAGGGCTGCAGGACGGCCTTGTCCGGCTTCTCGGACGCTTTGTAGGAAATGAACTGCACACGCCAATCGGTGGCCTCCATTGTCGCGAAACACGTATCGAATCTCTGGATCCTGTCATAGAGCGATTTCTCGACGCTCATATTGATGGCGCATTCCAGCGCCGTTTTCCCGAAATGCTTTGGAAAATAGGATCGGTGGCGCCATCGCTTGCACTCGTTGCCAGCATCTTCCGCCGCACCCGGCAGCAGTCGCTCCACGAATATCGGATCGACGTAGTCGCCCGGTATACCTCTATAGGTCTCATTACCCCTAAGGCTGGGGCCGAGGCCATTGAGAATTGCCGTATCCTGATTAACGGCTGGCCATTTCAATACCTTGTCAAGCATTTTTCGCCCGCCGTTATGGTCGCCCGCGAATAAGGAATAGATCCCCGCAAGTCCGTAAAGATCAGTATGGAAGCGCCAGCCGTTGCGTGTCCGCGTCAGCCTGTCCGCGTCGATCTCGGCCTTCAGGAGCGAGACAGCATCGGCGAAATGTCCATTGGCTGCTTTTTCCCGACCATCGCGGGCGGCTATCGTTCCGAGATGGGCAAGGAGCATCGCGCTACGCGTAGCGTTTCGCAATGGGTAGAAGCTTTGCGAACCGCTGTCGCCTAGCCCTTCTCGCGTGTTGTCGATCGCTTTGCGGACATCATCCAGCACAGCCGAAACCTCACGTGCCGATACTCTCCCATCTGCTTCGCAGAGACGTTCGTGGAAATCTTTGACAGGGGCGATCACGCTGTCGAAGTAGAAATCCTGTCGGTTCGCCGCCGCGCAATCAATGCGTTTGAACAAAGGCGACCAGATCGGCTCATCGCGGATCGTGTCCCACATCATTCGCTGGAATTTTACGTCTTCTTCCGCATCGCCGAGGGTCCACGGTTTTATGGCGCACAGGACGGTGGCGACTTCGTTACGCAACTCGGTCCGACCTTCGAAGACCTTGCCGAAGGCACGCACAACGTCACGGCGTTTCTCCTCTTCCATGTTCTCCATCATGTCGACCAGTTCGGCAGACTTCAGGCGCTTCTCGGTCCATCGTTCGATCAAATAATCCGCGCCATTCGCTTCAGCGCGCGCCGAAACGCCCGAAAGGTGCAAGGCACAAATCGCTGCTGCGACTATTCGTGTCCACCTCATTCATCGGCCTTCTGAGTTAGGTTGGCCAGCTCATCGTCGCGCTGCGGATCATGTTCGGTCCCAGCGTCTTCATGGGTCTTGCTCTTCCCGCAGAACGAGGTGAGTTCCGCCGTATCGTCAACAGTCAGCAGGATATGAATAACGCCGTTCGCGCTGTCCCATTCGAGGGTAGCACTTGCGAACTGGTTGGCATCGGCGTCCTTAACCAGCAGGTATTCGGTCGATTCCTCCCCGACGGGCAAGGGCGTTTTTTGCGCGTCTAGGATGCGCGTGCCGTCGCGCTGCTTCCAGTCGTAGAGACGGACGTTCTCGCCCTTGCCGCTGCATTCGACGCCGAACCGGAGGATGCGTATCTCGCCCTTCATCCGCTTACCGGTCATTACGTTCTCGTAGATCGTGCGATGCCCCTCCGTGACCTCCAGAATACCTTCGGTATCAGCGAGTTTGACCAGTATCTCGTCTCTCTCTTGCTCCGCTTCGAGGCGCTTCTCTTTGAGGTCGTTTTCGAGGCCACCGGTCACGCCTAGCAGGATCATCAGCCCGACGGCGAGCAAGATCATTACCATAGTCTCACCACGCGCGGCGATGGGCACCTCGTTGCCAAAGAACTTCACCTTGAAATCACTGCTGACCTTGCTCTCGATGAAAGTCGTCAACACCAGCGTCATGCCTGCGCTGAGCATCATCATCGCGATGATCAGGATGAATGGAGTGAAATCCTGTTCGTCGATTATCTTCTCGTACAGGACGAGAGCGACCGCACTCGCCATGAGCATGGCTCCGACCTGCAGCTTTGCGCGGTCGCCCAGATAGGGGCTGCGGATGATAGGCTTGTGGACATCCGAAGCATTCGTATCAGCAAGTTTCGCGTTCTTCTTGGGGCTAACGACGACGGTTTTAATATCGACGGACATGGTCGATGCTCCCGCTTTTAGTTACCGCTTAGTGACAGTGAAGCTTGTCACCGGCATTGTGACAGCCGTCCTTGTCGAGACCACCCGGATGGGCGGTCGCGGAGCCACAGGCCAGCGTCAAGAAGACGAGGAAAAGTCGCAGGTATGCCATTCTCGAAAGCCCTCCTGGCAAAAAATTAACGCTGCAAGATAGTTAACAGAAGATTAACCATAATGCACTTAAATAATGTGTGTGTGTCTGGCATTTCAACCTGGGCGATTGTTGTGTTTTCCAATGTCGAGCGTCCCATGTGGTATACACCAATGTTGCGCCGCACAGTGTTGACGGCGCGCCGCTAGGGGGAGTAGACGGACGAGACTCCGATTGAGGATATAGCCATGACCGAATTCCTGCTCGACTACCTGCCGATCCTTGTGTTCATGGGGATCGCACTGTTCATCGGTCTGGCCTTCATTCTTGCGGCTGCTTTTGCCGCGCCGTCGAACCCTGACCCGGAAAAGCTGTCGGCTTACGAGTGTGGGTTTAACGCCTTTGACGATGCGCGCATGAAGTTTGACGTGCGCTTTTACCTCGTCGCCATTCTCTTCATCATCTTCGACCTCGAAGCCGCCTTTCTGTTTCCGTGGGCTGCGTCGTTCGGCACCATTGGCATGTTCGGCTTTTGGTCCATGATGGTGTTCCTGTTCGTGCTGACGATTGGATTCGTCTACGAATGGAAAAAGGGCGCACTCGATTGGGAGTGAGCCGTAAGCTGTCTACAAGGGTGTCCGCATGACCTCTACGCTTCTCGACCCGTCGGGCCAGCCCGTCGCCTCCCGCACCGCCATGACGGCGGGGGCGGATGCCGAAGTCACGACCCGCGCCCTGTCGAATGATCTGGCTGATAAGGGCTTCGTGCTGACCAGCGCCGAAGACCTCGTCAATTGGGGGCGCACCGGGTCGCTGATGTGGATGACTTTTGGTTTGGCCTGCTGCGCGGTCGAGATGATGCATACCTCGATGCCCCGTTATGACGCCGAACGCTTTGGCATTGCACCCCGCGCCTCTCCGCGTCAGTCGGATGTGATGATCGTCGCAGGCACGCTGACCAACAAGATGGCCCCCGCGTTGCGCAAGGTCTACGACCAGATGCCCGACCCACGCTATGTAATCTCGATGGGATCGTGTGCGAATGGTGGCGGGTATTACCACTACAGCTATTCGGTCGTGCGTGGCTGTGACCGGATTGTGCCGGTCGATATCTACGTTCCGGGCTGCCCCCCGACGGCGGAAGCGCTGCTCTATGGCATCCTGCAATTGCAGCGGAAGATTCGCCGTGTGGGCACCATCGAGCGCTGATCGCGGTCGGTGCAGTAAGAAAAACGGAGCCTGACTATGGCTGATGAGACCCTCGCCATCGACGATGAAGCGCTCGCCGATCATGGCGACCATATCTCCAGCGCGCTGGAAGATGCGGTTTCGCGCTTTGAGATAGAGCGTGGCGAGTTGATCCTCTACGTACCGCATGACCGCATCGGTGAGGCGCTGACCTTCCTGCGCGATGACGGATTGTGCCAGTATCGCACCCTGATCGATATCGCCGGGGTCGACTGGCCCGCGCGCGAAAAGCGGTTCGACGTGGTCTATCACCTGCTGTCGATGCGTCAGAACCAACGTATCCGGGTCAAGACGCTGCTGCGCGAGGACGAGATCGCCGAGAGTGTCGTGAACGTCTTCCCCGTGGCGGATTGGTACGAGCGCGAAGTCTACGACATGTACGGCATCATGTTCGGCGGCCACCCCGACATGCGCCGCATCCTGACTGATTACGGCTTCACCGGCTATCCCCTGCGCAAGGATTTCCCGGTCACCGGCTATAACGAGGTGCGCTACGACGAGGAAGCCAAGCGCGTCGTCTACGAACCCGTAAAGCTGGTGCAGGAAATGCGCACGTTCGATTTCATGTCCCCGTGGGAAGGCGCGCAATACATTCTGCCGGGTGACGAGAAGGCCGAGGGAGACGCTAAATGAACGAGATCGTCACAGTCGGCCCCGCCGAGGGCGACCCGCATGTCGCGCGGAACTTCAACATCAATTTCGGGCCGCAGCACCCGGCGGCCCACGGCGTCTTGCGCCTCGTGCTCGAACTCGACGGCGAGATCGTGGAGCGGGTCGATCCGCATATCGGTCTGCTGCATCGTGGCACCGAAAAGCTGATCGAGCAGAAGACCTATCTTCAGGCGCTGCCGTATTTCGACCGGCTTGATTACGTCTCGCCGATGAATCAGGAGCACGCCTTCTGCCTCGCCATCGAGAAGATGCTGGATATCAACATCCCGCGCCGCGCCTCGCTCATCCGCGTGCTCTACTCCGAGATCGGACGTATCCTGTCGCACTTGCTGAACGTCACGACGCAGGCGATGGATGTCGGCGCGCTGACCCCGCCGCTCTGGGGATTCGAAGAGCGCGAGAAACTGATGGTCTTCTACGAGCGGGCCTGCGGTGCGCGGCTGCACGCGGCGTATTTCCGCCCCGGCGGCGTGCATCAGGATCTGCCACAAGATTTGCTGGACGATATCTGGCAATGGACCGAGGAATTCCCGCAGGTTCTGGACGATCTCGAAGCCCTGTTGACCGAGAACCGCATCTTCAAACAGCGCAATGTCGATATCGGCGTCGTGACGCTAGACGATTGCGAGCAGCTCGGCTTCTCCGGCGTGATGGTGCGCGGGTCGGGTGGGGCGTGGGATTTGCGCCGGAATCAGCCCTACGAGAACTATTCCGAATTCGACTTCCAGATCCCGGTCGGCAAGAATGGCGATTGCTACGACCGCTATATCATCCGGATGCACGAGATGCGCGAATCCACGCGGATCATGCGGCAGGCATTGGAAAAACTGGACACCTGCACCGGCGATCCGGTGATGAGTGTGGATGGCAAGATCGTGCCGCCCCGCCGGGCCGAGATGAAGGGGTCGATGGAGGCGCTGATCCATCACTTCAAGCTCTACACCGAAGGCTTCCGCGTTCCCGAAGGCGAAATCTACACGGCCATTGAGGCACCGAAGGGTGAATTCGGCGTCTACATGATCGCCGATGGTACCAACAAGCCCTACCGCCTGAAAATCCGCGCCCCCGGCTTCCCGCACCTCGCGGCGATGCATACGATGTGTAAGGGGCATATGCTGGCCGATGTCAGCGCGGTTCTGGGGTCGCTGGATATCGTGTTTGGGGAGATCGATAGGTGA
>CALJIU010000003.1 GCA_937974055.1 uncultured Neomegalonema sp.
CGCGGCGGGCAAGGGGGTCACGACGACCAATCCCCTTTTCGGGCGCGTGCCGGGGACGCAGGGGATGAAGACCGGCTTCACCTGCGCCGCTGGCTATAACATCGCCGGATTGGTCGAGCGCGACGGTCGCCGCGTCCTCGCCGTCACCCTTGGCCACAAGCGCAAAGCCGCCCGCCTCAGCGCCGTGCGTGCGCTGATCGAAGACGGTTTCGAGAATCTGGACCGCAAGGGCAAGACACTCGAACCCGGCACCCCGATCCCGGCCACCGCCCCCGATATCGGCTCCTGCAAGGGCGGCACGGCGATCGCCAAGGCACCCACGCCACCGAAAAACGACGCCTACATTCCACCCCCGCGTGCCGCCGCTATCCCCAAGCCCGTCCCGCAGCGCATCGTCGCCCTGCCGCCAAAGCCCGCCCCCCGCCTTCTGCCCCGCAAGCCGCCCCCGCCGCCGCCGCTATCCGGTTGGGCCGTCTCGCTGGGCGCTTTCGACAGCGACAGCGCCGCCGCCGACCGCCTGAAAACCGTCAATGCACTGGCCACGAAGGCCATCACCCTGCCATCGCGCATCGTCCCCCGCCCGCGAGACAACCGCCGTCTGGGCATCATCTACGGCCTATCTCAATCACAGGCCCGCGCATTATGTGGAATCGCCAAGGGAATCGGCCAATACTGCCTCGCCCTCGCCCCGCAGACCTTGCTCAACCCAAAGGCCCGCTGGCGGCGCTGATAGACAAAACCCGATGAAGGATGGACCCGCCTCCGCGATGGCCTAGATCATCGTCGTTATCTGGGAGGATACGATGGCCGACATGACCTACGACGATCTCGTCGAAAATTTTGAATATCTGGACGATTGGGAAGAACGCTACCGCTACGTGATCGAATTGGGAAAGGCCCTGCCGCCTCTGCCCGATGACCGCAAGAGCGATGAAACGAAGGTCGATGGCTGCGTCAGCCGCGTTTGGATCGACAGCCGCGCGGTGCCTGATGACCAGGGCGGTGTGCGAGTCGAATTCGATGGCGATAGCGACGCGCATATCGTCCGGGGACTGATTGCGATTCTCCACACCATGCTATCCGGTCGTCATGCGAAAGAGATTCTGGATACGGATGTTGCCGCAGAGTTACAGCGCCTCGATCTTTCGGCTCATCTGAGTCCCCAGCGCAGCAACGGACTGGGATCGATGATCGAGCGTGTGAAGGGCTTTGCCGCCGAAAACGCCGCCTAGAGCTTTTGTTTGGTCGCGTTTTCGAACCACAAAACCGGTTCCGACTTTTGCTGAAAACGCTTTAAGGCATTAAAATGCCCCCCAGTTAATCGTTACGGTCGCCTCAGCCATAGCGATAGCGGAATCGAGACAAAGTCCGATATTGATCGCAATCAGTCGTTCCAGAATGCCCATAACGCTGTACCTAAAATTAATCCGTCTGCTGACATTATGTTTTAAGGTGGGACATAGTTAAGAGCAAACGTAAAATTAATTCGGAAGTTTACGGACAGGTTTTGCTTGCCGAACCAAGGCCATTAGCAATAGTTTTCACAGTAAAGTTTAGTATTGGCGATGTGCCTGTTTCGTTCGCAGGGACATTGATCTAATCATTTGTTAACAGGTTACCCTGACACCGTAGGGAATAGTCGGAGTAACAGTTGAGGCGAGTCGATCAAGGATGAGGACGATCTCCCCCTTCGAGTTTGTGCGTCGTTTTCACCACGGCGTGACGAACCATGACGGACGATATGTCTGGTTCCTTGGGGCCGGGTGTTCCGTCAGTTCTGGAATCGGGGATGCCGCCGCCACGACTCGCCGTTGGCTCAGTGAACTGAAATACCTCGAAACCGGCACTGCCGAAGACGTCGCCGAATGGGCACCCGAACGCTTTACCGGATTCGACCCCGCCGACCCCGCCGCTTTCTATGGCGAGATGTTGGGCGCGCTGTTCTATACCGAGCAGGAGCAGGAACGCGAGTTGGAGCGCATCAATGCGCAGGCCGAGCCCGGTTTCGGCTATGCCACCCTCGCCCAATTGGTCACGCAGCCCGAATGGGGCGAGCGGTGCAACACGATGGTCACGACCAATTTCGACGACCTCGCCGCCGATGCGCTCTATCTCTACAGCCAGCGCAAGCCGCAGGTTCTGACGCATGAAAGCTTCGACCGCCGCATTCGAATCAGCACCTCGCGACCGACGATCCTGAAAATCTACGGCGACGCCCATCTCGGCCACCCGCGCGGTGTCGAGGGTGAGCGCTTCTTGCGCTCCGACGTTAAAGACCGTCTGCGCGCGCAATTCACCGAATCCGCGCTGATCTTCATCGGGTATGGCGGGCGCGACGAGTCGGTTGCCGATCTCTTGTCCGGTTTGCCTCGCGGTGCGCCCGCTGGCGGAATCTATTGGGTCAACGACCACGAACCCGGCGGCCCGATCCGCGATTGGCTCGAAGAGCGCAATACCATCCACACGCCTTACAGCGATTTTGAAGGGCTGATGTTCCTGATGCGCCGGGAGTTCGATCTCGGCCATCCCCGCATCGACCGTTTCGACAAGATCCTGCGCCGCTATGACGAGCAGTATCGCAGCCTTGCGGCACGCGAGGACTTGAAACCCGATACCATGCCCGGCTTCGCGGCCCCCGCGCATCCCTCCACCCTCGATGCCGCCCCGTCGCTGGATACGCCCACGTTCCCGCAGCCTGACGAGGCGAAAACGGACCAGCCTGAATCCGACGAGGGCGAGGCCGATTGGAGCTATCCAATCGCGGATGTCGTGCCCGATACCTTCGACCGCAACGATGTCATCAGCGAAGAAGACATGCGCGCCGGGGCCGAGGATACCATCCTCCCCGCGCCGTTCGTGGATGCCCAGGCCTCCGACATCTCCGACACGATCGAGGGCGCGCTCGACGCCGCAGAAGCGGCCCCCGATGATGAAGCCTCGCGCAGCCGCATCGACCGTCTGATCGCCGCCGCCGTCGCCGCCATGGCCACGGGCCAGCCCAATCAGCGCAGCGATGCGAAGACCGACGATACCCTCGCCGAGACGATTCAGCCCGAAGACGTCACACAGGATACCGCCGAAACCGACCCCGAAACCGCAAGCGAGCCGTCGCCGGAACCGGCCCAAGCCGGACGCCCGACCCTCGCCCTCGTCACCAGTGACGAGCCGGCCGTCGCAGCGGAAGCACCCGAAGCCGCAGAACCGAGCGAGGCCGATACCGACACGGCGGATATCGACCCCACCGTGGCCGTTGATACCATCGCCACTTCCGATGCTATCGACGCCGTAGAAGCAGCCCCCGCCCCCGCCTCGATCCAGCCAGCACCCTCGCGCCCGGCCTATGCCAGCTACGCCGACCGGCTCGAACTGCCCCGCCGCCTGCTCGCCCGCTCCGACGCCGCCGAGTTGGACCGCCGCTACCTCGCCGCCATTCAGGACAGCCCCAACAATTCCAAGCTGCTGGCCCGTTACGCGCAATTCCTGACCACCGGACGCCGCGACCATGACGGGGCCGAGCATTACTTCAACCGCGCCATCGACGCCGACCCCAAGGACGGCGCGGCCCTACGCGAGTTCGCCCGCTTCCTGACCGTCGTGCGCCGTGATTTCGACCGCGCCGAAGAATGCTACCGCCTCGCCCTGCGCGTCGATTTCGAGGATACCGAGACGCTCATCGCCTATGCTGATTTTCTGTGGAAGGTCCGCAGCGACATGCAGGCCGCTGGCGAGTGCTTCCAACTCGCCGTCGATGGTGCCCCCCGCAACGCCCGCGCCATCGCCGCCTATGCCGGTTTCCTCTCGACGGTCGAGCGCAAGGATGATGCGGCCTATGCCCTGCTGAAACTGGCCACCGCCTCCACCAGCGACGATCCCGCGCCCGCCGTGCAGCTTGCCGCTTTCGTGGCCGATAAGCGGGGCGACCTGACCCGCGCCGAGGCCATCTACCGTCAGGCGATCAAGATCGACCCCAGCAGCGCCGAGACGATGGCCTCCGCCGCCACCTTCCTCGCCGACATGGCCAAAAAGCCGGACGAGGCCGAAAGCCTGTTCGAGCAGGCCGTGGCCGTCGACGATGCCGTGCCGGAGGTGCTGCGCGCCTATGCCCGCTTCATGTGCGTCCATCGCCGCGACCCCGATACGGCGGAGAACCTGCTCAACCGCGCCGTCGATGCCGATCCCGGCGATGCGTGGACCGCCCTTGCCTATGCCAGTTTCCAGCAGGACGAGCGCAGCGATCTGGATACGGCGGATGAATATTTCCGCCGCGCCGTCCATCTCGACCCCCGCAGCGCCACCATCCTCGCCTCCCATGCCCGGTTCCTGCACAAGGCGCGCTCCAACCCCGCCGCCGCCGAAGACCGCTTCCGCAAGGCGCTGGCCATTGACGGCAAGGATGCCTTCGCGCTGGCGCAGTACGGCAACTTTCTGCTGCATGAGCGCAAGGACATGGATGCCGCCGAGCCGCTGCTCCGCCGTGCCGTGCAGGTCGCCCCGCGCGATGCGGCGGCCCTCGCCGATCTGGGCCTCATCCTGCGCGAGCGGGGTCAGACCGAAGAAGCCGAGGCCATGTTTCGCCGCGCCGTAGCCGCCGACCCCCGCCGTGTCGCCACCCTGCGCCGCTATGCCCGCGTCGTCAATTCGGCCAAATCCAACCCCAAGGCCGCCGAATCCTTCTACAACAAGGCATTGGCCGAAAACCCCAACGACCCCGCCACCCTCTGCGGTGCCGCCCAAGCGATGTTCAGCCTTGGCAAGCGCGAGGAGGGGTTGTCGATGCTCGACCGTGCGTTCGAGGCGGCTCTCGAAGACGAACCCGGCAAGCGCGACCCCGATCTGCTGCTGGAATTGTGGTTCTACCGCTATGCCTTCGATGACCGGGCAGGGCAGGATGCGGTGAAGGCCGCGCTATGGCTCGTCCGCGCCGGTGCCCGCGCCACCCGTGACGATCTCGATGCCGTGCTGAAATTCGCCGTCACCGACGGTCATGCCCAGCCCGACCTCCTGTCCGAACTTGCCTCCGTTGCCTGCGGTGAAAGCGAGCCGGAACAACTCCAGCGTTTCAACGTCGCGTAAGGCGTCGTCAGCAAAAATTGTGAAGCGTTTGTGCGGCTCAAGAAACGCGAGAATACCGCTGAAAAGACGCGGCGGTATTTCAATAAAAATTAATGGCACCTCGGTATCTTCTCCGCACCCGGCGGTCGGAGATGAGAGGCGATGCGCGAGAGTATCCATAGGCTTTGCGACGCATTGAACGCACGTATCGATTCCGCCTTCACGACGATCGGTTTTGCCAAGCTGTGCCTGCTGCTCGTGCTTTCCGCAGTCGCGCTGGCGATTTTCTTCTCCAACACGTTCTTCTTCATCCTCACCGGGTCCGCCCCACACTACACCAATATCGTCGCCGCCCTCTCGGCGTTCGTGACCGGCTTTCCCATCATCATCATTTTCCTGTCGGCGTATTGGCGTAGCAATCAATCCCGCTACGCCATACATGAGCGGGCACAGATGTTGGACGAGCACAACGCCGCCCTCGCCCGCGCCGAAGAATCGCTGCGTCAGGCGAACGAGACGCTGGAGGCACGGGTCCGCGAACGCACCGCCGATCTCAACCGTGCACGGCTTGAGGCCGAGGAGGCCAGCGCCGCCAAATCCCAGTTCCTCGCCAATATGAGCCATGAGCTGCGCACCCCGTTGAACGCCATCATCGGGTTCTCCGACATGCTGATTCAACGCCGCGCGATCTTTGGGGACATGTCGGTGGGACGGGTAGATGAATACAGCGAAACCATCAACAATGCCGGCCAACACCTGTTATCCCTCGTCAACGACCTGCTCGATCTGGCGCGCATCGAATGCGGGCAGTCAGACCTGTCGCCTGAGCAACTATGCGTGGAAACCCTCACCTACGAGGCCGCAAGTTTCCTTCGCCATCAGGCCACGCTGCGCAAACAGACGATCAAAACCGATATCGCCGCACCCTCGCATTGCTTCGAGGGCGATGCGCGGGCGATGCACCAGATTCTGGTGAACCTCCTGTCGAATGCGCTGAAATTCTCGCCCGAAGGCAGCGTCGTGGAACTGGGTGTCTCCGCTGATTCCAGCGGCACCACCTTTACGATCACGGATTGGGGTATCGGCATGTCGGTGCAGGAATCGAACGCCGCGCTCATGCCTTTCTCCCGTCTGTCCGAAGCGCATATCGCGGCGGGCGAGAGCATCGGCCTCGGCCTGTCGATTACGGATGCTCTCGTGACGATGCATGGCGGTACGCTGTCATTCGAAAGCGAAAAGGGCGTCGGTACCACCGCCCGCGTCCATATCCCCACCGAACTGGGCAAGGCCGCCGATCCAGCGGTTCTCGTCGCTTAGAGTATTCGGAATGTTCTAAACTACCCGAAGACCCGTGCGCACATCGCCTCCAGCGCCCGTGCATCGTTTTCGTCGAATGCCGCCGGGCGGTCCGAATCCACGTCCAGCACCGCGATCAGCGCGCCATCCGGCCCAAAGACCGGCACCACGATCTCCGACCGGGTCGAGGATGCGCAGGCGATATGCCCCGGAAAATCCTCCACATCCGGCACCACCTGAGTCTCCCGCAGCCGCGCGCAGGCCCCGCAGACCCCTCGCGAAAACGGGATCACCAGACAGCCATGCGTCCCCTGATACGGCCCGATGGTCAGCGTCTCCGGCGCGGTCACCCGGTAGAACCCTACCCAGTCGAATCCCTCCATGGATTGAAACAATTCGCAGGCCACCGTCGCCATCCGCGCGATCTCGTCCTCGATACCGTCGACCAGCGAGTCGATCCGTGCAAAGACATCCCCGTATTCCCGCGTCATCGTCGCCTCTCCGATCCTCTGGCACCGCCCGTTCAATCCCGCTATACACCGCACCGAACAGGAGCGCGCAAGGCTTGAGCGACATTACCACCCCTCTCCCCGACGATCCGCCAAAAGCGAAGAAGGCCAAGGTCGAAGGTCCGGCCATCGCCGACCCGCAGGCACGGGTGCTGCTGGGCCGCCTGTGGCACGATTACGTGCGTAAGCATACCAAGTGGATCATCATCGCAATGGTGCTGATGATGATGGAGGGCAGCGTGCTGGGCGGCCTTTCCTACCTTGTCGCCCCGATGTTCGATCAGGTGCTGATCGCCAAGGACCGGGACATGATGTTCTGGATCGGGGCCATCGTCTTCGGCCTGTTCGCCATGCGCGCGATCACGGGTTTCTTCCAGCGCATCATCATCACGCGGGTCGGCCTGCGCGTCGTGAACGAGATGCAGAAGGATTTGCTCAGTCACCTCCTGTCCCTCGACAATTCGTTCTTCCAGTTCCATTCCCCCGGCTCGCTGATCGAGCGGGTGCGCGGTGATGCGCAGACCTTGCAGGGCATCGCCGCCACCGCCCTGATGAGCATCGGGCGCGATACCGTCAGCTTGATCTCGTTGATCGGCGTGGCGCTCTATTATGACTGGCAACTCACCATCGTCGCCTTCATCGGGATTCCCTTGCTTGTGATTCCGATGTCGAAGGCCCAGAAATGGATTCGCAGCAACAGCCGTTTGGCGCGGCAGGCATCCGCCGGGATATCCAACCGTCTCGACGAGATTTTCCACGGCGTCCACGCCATCAAGGTCAACCGGCTGGAAGACCACGAACGCGACCGGTTCGGCGGCGAGGTCGATGGTTTCCTACGGCAGCGGATGCGCGCCGAGGTCGGCCAATCCGCACTGCCCGCCTTTATCGACATCCTCGCCGCCGCCGGTTTCCTTGCCGTTTTGGTCTATGGCGGCTCGCAGATCATCGACGGTGACAAATCGCCGGGCGAATTTCTCAGCTTCTTCGCCGCCGTCGGCCTCGTCTTCGACCCCCTGCGCCGCCTCAGTTCGATCTCCGGTCGCCTGCAATCCGCGCTTGCCTCGCTGGAGCGCCTATACGGCCTGTTCGATGAGCGCCCGACGATCATCGACTCCCCGCGCCCTGCCGCTTTGCCGGTCGATGACACCACCATCGCCCTGCACGACGTGCATTTCCGCTATGACGAGGACTCCCCCGTCCTGCGCGGCCTGTCGATCACGGCGCGGGCGGGCGAGACGACGGCGCTGGTCGGCCATTCCGGCGCGGGCAAAAGCACGGTGTTCCACCTGCTCAACCGCCTGATAGAGCCGCAGGCGGGCCATATCACTATCGGAGGCACCCCCATCGACACCGTTCCGCTATCCGATCTGCGCGGCCTGTTTTCGGTCGTCAGTCAGGAAGCGGCCCTTTTCGATGAGACCATCCGCTACAATTTCCGCCTCGGTCGGCTCGACGCGACGGATGCCGAGATTGATGAGGCGGCGCGGCAATCCTTCGTCACCGATTTCGCCAAGGATCAGCCGCAGGGCCTCGACACGCGCGTCGGCCCGCGCGGGGGCAGCCTGTCGGGTGGTCAGCGTCAGCGCATCGTCATAGGCCGCGCCATGCTGCGCAACGCGCCCATCCTGCTGCTTGACGAGCCGACCTCCGCCCTCGATGCCAATGCCGAGGCGACGATCCAGAAGGCGCTGCGCCGCCTGTCGAAAGGCCGCACCACCCTCGTCATCGCCCACCGTCTCGCCACCATCCGCGACGCCGACCGCATCATTGTCATGGACAAGGGCACCGTCACCGATGAAGGCCGCCACGACGAATTGCTGGCACGCGGTGGTCTCTATAAAAGCCTATACGACCTGCAATTCTGCTCCGAAGCCACGCAAGAGGGCACCTGAACATGCGCGCACGCACGCAAGTCGCAATCATCGGCGGTGGCCCGTCCGGCCTGTTGCTCTCGCAATTGCTGCATAAACGCGGCATCGACAGCATCGTGCTGGAGCGCAAGACCAAGGATTACGTCCTGTCCCGCATCCGCGCGGGTGTGCTCGAACGCGGCCTCTGCGCCCTGATGGACGAAGCGGGCGTCGGCACACGGATGCGCAACACCGGCATCATCCATGACGGCACGGTCGTCAGCCATGGCAATACCGAATTCCGGGTCGATTTCCGCGCTCTGACCGGCGAAAGCGTCATGATCTACGGCCAGACCGAAGTGACGCGCGACCTCTACGCCGCCCGCGAGGCCGATGGGGGCCGAATCGACTTCGAGACCGAGGACGTCACGATCAACGACGCCGATACC
>CALJIU010000004.1 GCA_937974055.1 uncultured Neomegalonema sp.
ATCGCGACAAAGCCCGATGTCGCATCGCGCAATTCCTGCGATGTGGCCTGCAATTTCCCACGCAGCGTTCGTGCAACGCTGCGTTCGATCGCATTGGCGATATCGTCATGCCGCCCGACCAGGGCGCGCAGCTTGACCGCATCAATCGCAAACAGTCGCGCGTCATCCAACACGTCAATCCGCGCCGTGGCGGGTGTGCCGTCGAGATAGGTCATCTCGCCGATAACCGTTCCCGGCCCCAACGACAAGATCGGCATATCGCCTTTGGAAACGACCAGCGCCCCCTCTAGCAGATATCCCAAAATCTCCGTCGGACGCCCCTCCGCAATGACCGACGCACCGGCCGGCAGGCCTTGCCATTCCCCCAGATCGAGCAGCTTTCGCCCTTGATCTTTGGTCAGACCGGGAGCCACAGCGTCGAGAATCGCCCATTCCTCATCGGTGAATCGCAGCGCCTTCTCCACGATCAGCAGGCGCGAAATCCCGGCGATACTGATGACGATCCACATGATCTGGATCATCGCCGAAGACTGGTTGTAGTTTTCGGTCAGCGAAAACAGGACAAAAGCGGCGGCGAAGAGGTTCAGCCCGGCATAGAGATACGTCTGCCCCCGCACAAACCCCAGTTGCATTGCCGCATAGGCGGTCACGTAGAGCGCCACCCCCAACAGCCCGGCCCCACTGGCGAGCGTCAATCCGTCCATCATCCACCCCGTTACAAATCCGTCTCGATATAGGACGCAACCGGAAGGTGTCGTCAAGCGTATCCTGTGATCGGGGTCAGGGCCTGCGAATACCCGGAAGCGCGGCGAAGGCTGCCTCGGCCCGCGCCACCTGAGCGGGCGACAACCCGCGACCCATCGCGCGATTGGCCATATAAGCGGGTAACGCATCGAACCGCCCGCCCCCGGCCTCGCGGTGCATCTTCCACCATGCCGAAACCCGCTGCGCCTCGATGGCCTTGCGCGCATCGGTGGGCAGGTCACGCGCCAGCATATGCGTCATGGTTAGATAGCGGTCGTGGTGTTGTTGCAGCGTGTTTCGCGACAGGCTGCCCTCCTCCTGAACGCTCAACCAATAAGCGGTATGCTCCAGATACACCGCCCGCCGCGCCGCCGCACCCAACCGCAGCGGCAGGGATTGGTCCTGCACGAACAGCCGCTCATCCGCCCCCCCGGCATCCCGCCAGACCGAAGCCCGCGCGAGGTAGCCCATCCGCACGATCTTTCGCCGCGCGGCCAGCAGCAGCGGGTCGTCCGACACGGTTAGATCAGGCGAATCCGGCAAATCGCGCGGCGCGGCCCCCCGTTCGCTGCGCGCAAAGACCAGATCGGCGTCCTGTTCCGCCGCCACCCGCAGGAAGGTCGCAGCCGCATTCGCGGATAACAGATCATCCGCGTCGACGGGCAGCAGCCACACCCCCCGCGCCGCCGCCGCCGCCTGATTGAGCCGCACCGCAGGCCCGGCATTCACGTCGTTGCGGATCGCCCGAACCCGCCCATCGCGCGCCGCCTCGCTCTGCAGCCAGTCGCCTGACCCATCCGCCGAGGCGTCATCCGCAAACACGAATTCCGCATCCACCCCCTGCGCTCGCAGGTTATCTAGCAGCGCGGGCAGATACGCGCGCTTGTTATAGACCGCAGAGAGAATGCTCAGGACCGGCGCGCTCACCGCTCATGCCAATAGTCATCGATCCACCGCGCGGGCAACAGCCGCTTGTACCATGCCCCCGGCCAGCGCCCCACCAGCGCGTCGTCGGGGTTCGGATTGCCGTGGAACACCACGATACTCGCCCCCTCCGGCACCCGCGAGGGCCGGAACCAGTTCAGCATCAAACGCGGGAATTTCCACCCCCCCGGCAATGCATGAACCTTAAAGGACGCGCACCATCCATCGGGCCAGAAGGTCAGCTTTCCCTGATCATGCAGGATACGCGACAGAAATGTCTGTTCGATCCGTACTTCGTCGACCCAATGCTGGGTCGGTTGCGCGTGAAAGGCGTCGAGAATGTCGGTATGCGCCCCGATCTCGAACCGGAAGACAGAAGTATTGCCCACGATATCCTTGGGCCGGGTCCAGTTGCGGATCACGCAGTAGTCCCCCGGAAAATCGAAGAATCGATCCAGCGATCCGATGATAATCAGGTCGAGGTCGAGGAACAGCGCCGTCCCGGTGACATCCCCCAAATCGGCGTTATAGAGCGCCAGCTTCTTCCACGGCGTCTTCTCATAGGGCGCATCCACCGCGATGGGCGGCAGCGGGCGCACCGTCACTTCGCCCCGCAGGCCCGTCGCATCCTCGGTAAAGCACACGAAGCGAAAGGGCCGCGTCATGTTGCGCGCGACCATCGCGTAGAGCTTGTTCACATATTCGGGGCCGTAGAGCGTGCCCCATTTCATGCAGACGATATTGACAGGATCGGCGCTCACGCTTCGGTCCCGCCCATATCGCAGATAATCGCCCATTCCTCGGCAATGATAGGCGCGACCGACAGGCGCGATTGCCGGATCAACGATATCTCGGCCAATGCCGGATTCGCCTTGATCTCATCCAGCGTCACCGGCGTCTCGAATGGCCGCACCGCCTTGACGTCCACGCAATCCCAGCGTTCGTCATCGGCTTTGGAATCGGGGTGGCTCTCGGCGCAGACCTCGACGATTCCCACGATCCGCTTTTCGCCGGAATGGTAGAAGAACCCCCGGTCACCGATCCGCATCTCGCGCATGTCGTTGCGCGCTTGGTAGTTGCGGATGCCGTCCCATTCCTCGCCCGCATCGCCCTTGGCGACCTGATCGTCCCACGACCACGCATCGGGTTCGGATTTGAACAGCCAGTATCGCATGGAAAACTCCGATTTTGCGCGACCATATCCGCGCCGTCACGACGATGACAAGGATGGAAAGACCGGACGTCCGCTTTGCTATCGTCAGGACTTGGTGCTTTGCTACGCAAGGAAAAGGGAGAGCGATATGCGGATTGGATTGATCGGGCTGGGCGGCATGGGGCGTGGGCTGGCAAAGAACATGGCGGCCAAAGGCATCGACCTCACCGTCACGGATCTTGCGCAGGACCGCATCGACCATGCGGTTTCACTGGGCGCAACTGCCGGTAAGTCACCCGCGCAGATGGCCGCCAAGTGCGACGTGCTGATGATCTGCGTCACGACCGCCGAGGCGGTGCGCGAGATCGCATTGGGCGATGGCGGCGCACTCGCGGCGATGAGTGCGGGCGATGTGCTGGTCGATCACACCACGGTATCGGCGGAGCATGTCGACACGATGCGCGCGGCCTGCGAGGCGGTTGGTGTCCATTATGCCGAAGCGCCCATGACCCGAACCCCCGCCCATGCGAATCGGGGCGAGGTGAATATCCTGTTCGGCGGCGAGGAGGTGCTGATGGAGCGGTTGCGCCCGATTTTTGAAACCTATGCCGAAAATATCTTCCATGTCGGCCCGGCGGGCCATGCGATCCGGCTGAAGCTGATCCACAACTATATCGCCTTCGCCAATGTCGCCACCTTCTGCGAGGGCTTTGCGCTCGCCGCGAAGGAGGGGTTGGATATGACGAAGGTCATCGGCATCATCTCCGCTGCGGGCGGCAAATCGGGGATGATGGACCTCTATGGCGAGATGACGCTGATGCGAGACTTCACCCCGCATATGTCCCTGTCGAACGCCCAGAAAGACGTGCGGTACTATGCCGAATGGCTGGAAAGCGCAGGATTGCCGGGCTTTATGGCGCAATCGGTGCACCAGACCTACGCGCTGGCCTCGATCATGGGCCATGGCGACGAAAGCTGCACCGCCGTCATCAAGGCCTATGAAGACCTGACCGGCATCGAGGCGAAACTGCCCGACCCTGAATAGACGCCAGATTCAGGTAGGCCGCGAAAACCCGTGCATCTTCAGCGCCCATTGCAACGCGATGACGAAACCCTTCGCAAAGGGCAGGATCGACAGCGACAGGATCAGAACCATCGCGGGCCAGAACGTCATATGCACCCAATCCGGCCAGTTCCACGACGTCGCGGCGGTCAGCATCATCGGCACGACGAGATGCCCGACGATCAGGATCGTGATCCATGGATGCATGTCATCGGCCCGGTGGTGATGAAACTCCAAGCCGCACGAATCGCATGTATCACGCACGCTGAGATATCCATCGAACATCGGTGCCTCGCCACAACGCGGACATTTGCGGCTCAAACCCTTCATCAGGGCAGGTGACAGCTTTCTTTCGTCGGGATCGGCAGCCATCCGGCACTCCTGATGCGAGCAATATCCGATGAATACAGTCATACAGCCCAATTTAGAACGGCGCGGATCGCCTTGCGTCGTCATGTCGCCCGATTGCGGCGGCCATGAACGATGAGCGACGGAATCCCGTCCCCGGCCCGTATCACTGGTATGAAAACGACGCAGACGGAGACATAGGGCATGAAACGCACGACGCCAGTCCTCGCCAGCATAACGGCGATTGCACTGTTTGCGAGCCAAATTGCGCTTGCAGATCAACACCGTGGCCAAAACGGAATCGACAGGCTCGACCGCCTGTTCGAGCAGATCGACCTCGACGCCAGCGGCACGCTGACCAAGGACGAGATGCGCAAGGCCGCCGCGACCCGTTTCAACGCCCTCGATATGAACGGCGATGGCAGGGTCAGTGCGGATGAGCGTGGCAGCAGCCGCAGTAACCGCCTGTCGATCCGCTTCAAGCGCGCCGATACAGACAAGAACGGCACCCTTGACCTTGCCGAAATGGAAGCGGTCGCGAAGATGCGCGCGCAACGCCGCCTCGTCCGCCTCGATACCGATGGTGACGGCGCGCTCTCCCTCGACGAGTTGCGCAGCGGGATGCAACGCTTTAGGGAAACGGAGGGCGTGGGGCTGCGCAGCATGACGCTGGCCGATCTCGACGCCCGCATGATGGCGGTTTTCGAGCGGGCGGATACGAATGGCGACGGAATCGTCACGGTGCAGGAGGCAGCACGATGAGCGCCGCGACCACGGCACTCGCCGGACTGCACGGCCATGCGCGTCCCGACCACCGACGGAAAGGCGCGGCGATGGCTGAAATCGCAACGCCTGCTGTGACGGCGGAAACCGATGACGACACCCTGATCGCCCGATTCGCGAACGGCGACCAATCGGCGGCGCGCATCCTGACCGAACGTCATATCGGGCGCGTGCTCGCGCTGGCGACGCGGATGCTGCGCGATACCACCGAGGCCGAGGATGTGGCGCAGGAGACGATGCTGCGAGCGTGGCGCAATGCCGAGAAATGGGAAACGGGCAAGGCCAAGTTTTCGACATGGCTGCACAAGGTCGCCCTCAACCTCTGCTATGACCGCCTGCGCAAGCGCAAGTCGTCGTCGCTGGACGAGGTGGCCGAACCCACGGATGACCGCGCCTCGGTGCAGCAGAATATGGAGGCGGACGAACGCCTCGCCTTGCTGAAGGACGCGATGGAAAGCCTGCCCGAACGACAGCGGGCGGCAATCCAGATGCGCCACTTCGAGGAACGCGGCAATGACGAAACGGCGGAAATCCTCGGTGTGACCGTCGAGGCCGTCGAATCCCTTCTCTCGCGTGGACGGCGGGCTTTGCGTGACAAGCTTGCCGGACAGCGGGCATTATTGTTGGAAGAATGAGGCACGATGATTATGAGTGCGAATGAGATGATGATTTTGGAAGACTTCGAAGAGCGGGCGCTCGCCTATGGCGGCGATATCGACAACTGGCCGGTCGAGGACCGGGCGGCGGCGCGGGCTTTGCTGGCCGAATCGCAGGCGGCGCAGACGGCGCTGGCCGAGGCGAATGCCCTCGATGACATGCTCGATCTTTGGGAAGGCCCCGAACCGTCCCACGATCTGCTATCCCGCGTGCTGGCCGATGCCGCAACGGTGTCGGGCGAGATGCAGGTGACGGCGCAGGCCGCAGCGCCCGCATCCAAACCCGCCCGCATCGGATGGCGCGAGCGTCTGTTCGGCGGTGGACCCGTGTTCCGCCCCGGCTTGGCCCTCGCCGCCTGTCTTGCCTTGGGCTTTGCGATGGGTGCCAATTTCGAGGAAGGCGCGCTTGTGCCGATTGCCGATACGGCGGGCGCTGAAATCGGCATGATCGATTTTGCCTTCGCGATGGAAGACGATGCCGACCTGCTGCTGGGGCCGGAGGCATTGCTTTGACCGAACGCGCATCCTCCTCAGGTCGATGGATGAAGATCGCCCTTGGGGCATCGGTGGCGGCAAACCTGTTCCTGATCGGATTGATCGGCGGACAGGTTTTTGCCGGTAGCGACGAGGAGGTCAAACGCGCCAAGGCGAGGCAGGGGTATTCGCTGCATCCGCGCGTGATGATGGAGGCGTTGCCAAAGGAGCGGCATGACGATCTTCGCGCCTTCTATGCCGATGCGCGTAAAGGGATGGGCCAGAAATGGCGCGGCATCAACGCTTTGCGCCGCGATATCGACGCCGCGCTGCGGGCAGAACCGTTCGATATCGAAGCGTTCAGCGCGGCACAGGCGGGTGAAACCGGGGCGCGAACGACTTTAAGGAACCAGAACAACGATCAAATCGCCGCTTTCCTCGCCACCCTGACCCATGACGAACGCACGGTCATAGCCGACCTCGCTCTGGCACGGTTGGAGGAGCAGACGAAATACTGGCGTGAAAGACGGGCAAAGCGCGAAGCCGAAGGGAATGATACCAACCGCCCTTGATACTGACCCTTTTTGCAACAAGCTCCGGCCCCCGCGCCGGGGTCTGTATGGACAAAGCGCGTTGCGGCGACCGGCCCCGGATCAGGCGCGGCGCGCAGCGACCGGGGCAGGAACAACTTCCACAACGGTCAGCATTTAGGACCGCTGGTATTGGGTCAGGCAGCAACCGATGGCG
>CALJIU010000005.1 GCA_937974055.1 uncultured Neomegalonema sp.
GGCCGCAATGGACCCCGCGATCCCGCGCGCGCGCTCTTCATCTCCTGCGCCCAGCGCGCGGGCGGTCAAGGCCCCCATCGCGATGGCAAGGCCGATACTGACCGAGGTGAAGAAGAACAACAGCGTCCCCGCATAGCCCACTGCCGCCGCCAGCGATTCCTCGCCCAACAATGCGATGAAGTACAGATCGGCAAGATCGACGAGGAAGATGGCCAGAAGACCCGCCCCGGAACTGAGCGTCATCACGATCGTATGTCGCAGGATCGATCCCGTGACGAATTTGCCGGTCTTGGGTGCCATGTGTCGGCTCTACGCCAAGGGGAAGGTCGGGTCCAGCCCATCCAGCCCTTCCAAATCGGCCCTTTCGATTCCTCTCGACGACGCCAATCAAATCCAGAATTTCTCCTCACCGCTCCATAAATTATATGACGTACGGAATATCTCAAACAGCGGTCGCACCAATACATCCCCCGCCCGGCGGCGACGGCTCTCAACTCTCGACCCTAAACCCGATCATCACGGAGGCGCTTTCATCCCCGCCAGCGCCATGAGCGCCAACTCATGCACTTCCGCCAGCAGCAGATCGATGGGCCGTTTGCCCCGCTCCACATGCCCCGGCGGTCTGCCCGGACGCATGACCCGCATCGGCCTTTCCATCCCAGCCTTCTTCCGCGCCAGCCGCTTTGCCTGCCCCGGAATATCGTTCATCGCCGCAACCAAGGCTTCGACCCGGCGACGCAAAGCAGCAGCAGATACCGGATCATCCGGCGTAATCTCCACACGACTAGGCGGCGACACGTCCAGATCATCGAATCCCCGCACATTCGGCCCAAATCCCGGCGCGGTCTTGCGTTTCGGCGGGCCAACCTCACGGCGAGGGTCCATCAGAACAAAGACCGGCTTACGCGCACCCGACCCCTTCGGAATTTTCTCCGAAGGCGGCGACCGCTTCGCACGCGGTTTCACCACGATATCCTTCGCGGCAATCTCAATCAGCCGCCGCAAAGTCGATTCCGCAGGGCGCAGCAGCGCCAATATCGCCAGATGCATATGCCGCAGCAAAACCTCGCTATCCCCAAGCATCGCCAGAATCTGCGCCACAATGGGCAGCAGGTCAGCACGATTGATCTCGATGCAGCGGGTCCAGCTCATGGGTGTCGCGTATCCTTGTTAAAGACAAAACAAGAACATACGACATGAAAACTCCCCAAATGTCAAGCGCGCGCTGCTTCCCTAAAAATCAAACCACGCTGTCCCACCCTGTCCCAATCGACCGCTTCAAGGCAGGGGCAGCGAAATCTTTCGCGATTATCTCGCGTTCGGTCCCTCGCCTAACTTGCGCTGAGTTCAGCCCCATTGACGACGACACTGGGATCGAGCCGCGCGTTGAGGTGATCGAGGATATTCTGCGCCGAAATGGTCGCCATCGCACGGGCGCTTTCGGCGGTCATGGCTCCGGTATGCGGGGTGGCGATGACGTTGGGCAGGGCCAGCAGCGGGTCGCTGGCCAGCATCGGTTCGGTGACCAAGACATCCGTGCCGAGCATGGCAAGATGTCCGGATTTCAGGGCGTCTATCAGCGCAGGTTCATCGGCCACGCCGCCCCGTGCACAGTTGATGAGGATACCGCCCCGCTTCATCCGCGCCAGTTCTGCCGCGCCGATCATACCGTCGGTTTCGGGCAGCATGGGGGTATGGATCGTGACGATATCGGCTTGGGCGAGGGCAACCTCCAAGTCGTCGGCACGCTCCACCCCGTCGAAATGCGCGTGCGGGTCATAGCCGATAACCCGCATCCCAAAGGCGGCACAAAGGGGCGCGACCTGCCGCCCGATGCGGCCCATGCCGATGATAAGCACGGTCTTGCCCTTCAACTCGAAGGCGTTGGTGCGCTTGCGAAAGCTCCAATCCCCCGCGCGGGCGGCGGCGTCTTGCGCGGGCAGGCGCTTGGCGCAGGCGAGCATCAGCATGAGGGTGTGCTCGGCCACGGCGGTCGCATTCGCCCCGGCGGCGATGGTCACGGGAATGCCGCGCCCCGTGCAGGCCGTAACGTCGATATTATCGCAGCCAACACCATGTTTGCTGACGATTTCTAGCGTGGATGCAAGGGCGAGACGGTCGCCGCCCATCGGCAGGGTCCGCACCAGAATCGCGCGCGCCCCCGGCAAAGCATCGCACAACTCGGCCTCGGTCGCGGGGGCGTCAAAGGCGATGACCTCCGTTCCAGGATGCTCGCGCAGCATGGCGAGGCCATCGGGATGGATCGGCTCGACGACGACGATTCGGCTCACGGGCAGGTTCCGGTGCTGGACAGGGACGGGCTTGCCGGGTCACGATACAGCGAATGACGAACGGCGCAAGGCGGGCGCGCGAGAGGGGAACGATGGCGGCGGTTGTGGAAGACGTGCCCCCTGCCGCGACGCGCGACCGGCTGACGGCGCTGGCAATCCTGACCTTGATGCTGTGCGAATTATGCTGGCTCGCCTTCGGCTGGACGGCGTTTCGCCTCATGGCCTTCGCCGCCATGATTGCGGTTGTCCCATGCTCGGCGCATCGGTTGGGTCTGCGCGAGGCGTATCTGCTGACGCTATGCGCGACCTTGACGGCGCTGATCTTCTGGCTGCACCCCGAACCCGTGGCGGCGGCCTATACGGCGCTGGAGCAGGCGGCGTTCCTGATGGCGTTCATCCTGCTGATCGGCCTGATGCAGCAAGCGGCGATGACCTCCGATGCGATCCGTCAATGCGGGCTGTATCTGACGAAGCAGCGAGCAGGGCGGCGATATTTCGCGCTGTTCGGTGGCACGCATATCATGGCGCAACTTTTCAATCTGGGCGTCGTCAGTCTGATCGCCCCGCTTATCAAGCGCGGGACGGAAGGCGCGGATACGCTCAATCCGGTGCGCGAGCGGCGGCAACTCAACGCGATGCTGCGCGGGTTCGCGTGGTGCGTGATCTGGTCGCCCACGGCGGTCGCGCCGCTGGTGCTGTCGACCCTGCTGCCCGATGCAAAGCGGGGACCGTGGATCGCCGCCGGAGTGGTGATCGCGGCGGTGGTCATGGTGGCCGGGTATCTTGAGGATCGCTGGCAGTGGCGGGCGTACCAGCCCGCCCCCGGCACGGCGCGGCCCATATTTCCCGCCCGCGCCTATGCGGATTTCGCCGTCGTCTGCGGGGCGCTGATCGCGCTGACGGTGGGGGCGATGTGGCTGTTCGATGGATCGGTGGTATTCGGCCTCATGGTCGCCTCACCGATGATCTTGGTCGGGTGGCTGATGGTTCAAAAGGCTGGGGACGTGCAGGCGGTGGACGCGCGCTTGCGTGAGATCGTCTTGCAGCATCTCCCGTCCGCCGCCCCCTTGGCGGTGACGCTGGCCTGTTCTGGCTATGTGGGGCGGGCGGCGGCGGCGTTGATCCCCGCCGCCGAATGGGCGGATGCGCTGGGGTTGGAGGCATGGCCGGGATGGCTGTTCCTGCTGTCGCTGTCGGTCGGGGTCGCGCTATTGAGCCAGCTTGCGCTCTCCCCGATCATGATGGCGGTCTTCTTCGGCTCGCTCGTCGCTTCCGTACCAGCCTTGCCCGTGGATACGACATGGGCGGCATTGGCGATTTCCTGCGGCTGGGCGCTGTCCATGACGACCTCACCCTTCGCCACGGTCATCTTGATGGCGGCGCAGGCGACGGGCCATACGGGCCGCGAAATGGCGTGGGAGTGGAACTGGCGGTTCAGCTTGCTGACCGTCGGGGTGCTGGCCGTGGCGTTCTGGTGGCTGGCATGATGCGCTAAACGCCTATCCTGCTATTCGTCGATCAGGCCGAACCAATCTCGCGGATCGAACGGCGCTTCCTGAAAAGGATCGGCGGCGAATGGCTTTCCAAGGTCGTGTCTGGAATGGGTGACGAGAACACCCTTATCCAGCCGCCGCACTTCGAGGTCGGGCGTATCGAGATCCACCAGCCAGTACCATTCGACACCGAGTCCGGCATAATCCTGCGCTTTCGGCCCCCGGTCCTTCTCCGCCGTTGCAGGCGACAGGATTTCGCATATCCAATCCGGAGCCACAGGGCAGTACCCAGCGTCATTCACCCGGTATCGCGCGGCACGCCATCCGGCAAGATCGGGAATCTTCGGGCGTCGCACCCCCTGCGCATCCACCACATCCTTAAGGTCAGGAACAACCCGAAAGATCCAGCCCTCTCCGGCGTGGTTGGCCGATTGGCGGTAAGCATTGGACAGAATACGAAATATCTCGCCCTGCGCCCCCCCGTGACGATCCACCGGACTCGGCAAGGTGTAGAGCTGGTTGCCCACGACCTCCCAACGCCGCGTGGGGGAGGGGTCTTGCTCCGCTATCGCGCGCATCACCTCTTCGGGCGGCGCGTCTTCTGGCACATCGATCTGGAATCCCACGGTGTCGATCCTGTCCGTTTCTGTCAGCGCTGTTCCAGCCCCTCTATCGCACATTCTCAGGGCAGGAAAAAGGGTCCGGTACCTCGCGTTCCTTCGCCCCGACATGCACGCGCCAAAAAGCTGGGGTGGTGCGGCGAGGCGATAGGGTCTAAGGGAGCGCCATGTTGGAACAATTCATCGTCGCCGCCGCGACCTTCTTCGCAACGATTGGCCCGCCGGATGTGGCGGTGGTCTTTGCCACCCTGACCCTGCGCAAGACGCCGGATGAACGGTTTCGGCTGGCGGTAAAGGCAATTCTCGTCGCGTCTGCGATCCTGCTGTTCTTTGCCTTCTTGGGCAAGCCACTGCTGACCTATCTTGGCATTTCACTGCCAGCGATGCGGACGGCGGGCGGGATTCTGCTGCTGCTGATTGCCATCGACATGGTGTTCGCGCGGTCGTCCGGTGCGACCTCCACAACCGATGATGAGGAGACTGAGGCGGCGGGAAGCGACGATATCTCGGTCTTTCCGGTGGCAACGCCCCTGATTGCAGGTCCGGGAGCGATTGGCGCGGCGATCTTGCTGGTCGCGCAGGCGGAGGGCGACCTGTTGCGGACCGCACCCGTGATCGGTGCGTTATTGGCGGTGCTGCTGTTGACCTTCGTGCTGATGATCTTGGCGGCGCAGGTACAGCGGGTGTTGGGCGTGACGGGGGTGCAGGTGGTCACGCGCGTCATGGGTATCCTGCTGGCGGCGCTGGCCGTTCAGTTCTTGTTCGATGGAATCAAGAATAGCGGGCTGCTTGGATGACATTTGAATTCGTGGTCCTTTTGGCGCTGGGCGCAGTGGCGGGGGGATTCATCAACGGGTTGGCCGGCTTCGGCACAGCCCTGTTCGCCCTCGGCTTCTGGCTTCACATCATGGAGCCGCCCCAAGCGGTGCTGGTCGTGCTGGTCATGTCGATCATCAGCGGCGTGCAGGGCGTCGTGCTGGTGCGAAAGTCGATCCAATGGCCACGGCTGGGGCGGTTCTTGCTGCCCGCATTGCTCGGTATTCCCATCGGTACGGCGCTGGTCGTCTGGATCGACCCGCATCTGTTAAAGCTGGTAATTGGCGTCTTCCTGATCCTCTACGGTCTTTTCTTTGCCTTTCGGAAGGAGCTGCCCTCGATGACGCGCCCGACGCCGGTGATCGATGGCGGTATCGGCTTTGCGGGGGGTGTGCTGGGCGGATTGGCGGGGCTGTCGGGTGCATTGCCGACGATGTGGTGTGCGATGCGGCCTTGGCCGAAGGGGGAACAGCGGGCGGTGCTGCAACCCTATAACTTCATGGTTCAGGTGGTGGCGGTTCTGATCTTCGCCGTGCAGGGGGCGTTCACGCGCGAGACATTGGTGATCCTCGCCGTGACCACGCCCTTTGCGTTGGGGGCCGCGCAGATCGGCATCGCGATCTTCAAACGGATGGAAGATACGCAATTTCGCCGCCTGCTCATCGTGCTGATGCTGGTATCGGGAACGCTATTGATGCTGCGGGAGATTCTGTTTCATCTATGACGGTGGATACACCGATTGCTGAAGGGTCGTGATTGGCGCGGCGGCGCGGCGGGTCCACACTTCTGTCATCATGCGCATCATCGATGCCAATGCGGAAAGGAACTTCCATGACAGCGACCCTTCGGCCACCCTATCGCATTCTCGTGGGGATCATGCTCGCAATGCTCTCCCTGTTCTGGGTCAATGCCTCGCAGGCGCAGACCGCCAAGCCATTGCCCAGCTACGTGATACAGGAATTCGGGACACCCCCGCCCATACCGACCGGCCCCCTCTCACCCCAAACGCAGGCCGCAGTGCGGACGGCCTTCATCGACAGCATGGGCCAGTCGGCATGGACGCGGGATGCATCGCTCGCATTGCTGGAGATCGGCGCATCGCGTGACCCCCGGCTGGCATGGATCGTCAGCGACCTGATGCGCTTTTCGCCCGACCGCCGCCTCAATGCGACTCTGGCCGAGACGGCGGCCCGATTGCTGGGGATCGAGGCGCCCCGCCGGAACCAATGGGGCGTCATCACCGATCACTTGATCGCTTGGGATATTCCCGCCTATCCCGGATATCTGCGCGCGAAACGGGCCATCTTCACCAATGCCGCCCCCGGCTGGGACCGTATCTTCGTCGAGGGCGATATCGATTGGCGCATGGTGTCATGGGGCGGCGTGCTGATCGATGACCGCCCCTTCGGCACGACCGACGAGCCGTGCAACTGCATCCCCGCCGCCGATAACCCTGCGGTGACGAGCGCGCAGGAGGCGACGTGGCTGAAGGATGACGATATCGTCTTCGGCGTCACGGTAAACGGCGAGCACCGGGCCTATCCCCGCCGCATCATGGAGGTGCGCGAGATGGTCAACGATACGCTGGGTGGCCGAAACCTTGGCATCCCCTACTGCACGCTGTGCGGTGCCGCTCAGGCATATTTCACCGATGGCGTACAGGGGGGACAGCGGCCCGTGCTGCGCACCTCCGGTCTGCTGATCCGGTCGAACAAGGTGATGTACGATGCAAACACGTTCTCGGTGTTCGACACGTTCTTGGGCAAGGCGGTGACGGGTCCGCTGCGCGGATTGCAACTGCAACAGGCCAGCGTCGTGACGACCGACTGGGGCACGTGGAAGCGGTCGCATCCGCAGACGACGGTGTTGGCCGAGGCGCTGGCGCTGGGCCGCGATTTCGACTTCCGCAACGGGCGGGATGCGAACGGGCCGATTTTCCCCGTGGGCGATGTCGATCCACGTTTGCCCGTGCATGAGGATGTAATCGGCGTGCTGACCGCATCGGGCAAGCCGGTGGCGTTCCAGCGGGGCGCGGCACTCATCGCGCTGCGAAACGGTCAGCAGATCGGCTATGAAAACGTGCGGCTCAGGCTTGACGCGGGCGGCATCAAGGCGGTCGATACGAACGGCTCGGACCTTGGCAGCCACCAGGCGTTCTGGTTCGCATGGTCGCAATTCCACCCCGGAACGGCGCTTTGGCCGCGTAGCTGAACCGTATCAGATAACCTCGTCCGTGCGGTCATCCGTCTCGCCATAGCGTTTCAGCGTGGCGGGGCGGGTGCCTTCGTAGGCGGCGGCGAGGCCGGGGGCGATCTTGGCGTTTTCCCGCTCGAACAGGCAGTTCCCGTCCATATCGGACGCAACGATGAACGGTCCCATGCCGGAGCATTCCAGCACCCACATCGCCTGCGCCATCCCCAGTTCCTCGTTCCAGTGCACGGCCTTCACCGACTGCACCCCCCGGCCCAACAGCGCGCCGGTGCCATAGCCCACGGTCGTCAGGTAGATGGCCCCGTTCGGTACAAAATCACGCTTGTAATCCTCGGAGGTCATGCCCCCCTTGCCGATGATGAGCTTTGCGCCCGACCGTTCCATCCACGGGCCGATCCACTTGGCGAAACGGAAAGAGGCGGTGGCCGTGACCGCGCCCAGCGTAAACGTGCCGTCATCGTTGATGGTCGCAGCGGGCGAGCAATGAAAATTCGCCGCGCTCTCGGCGGGCAACTCCATCGGGATATTTGCGCTCTTCTCCAGCGCCCGCATATAGACCCCCTCGCGCGCCGTGTAGATAGTCCCGTCAAGATACACCACGTCGCCAAGGCGCAGGGCGGCCAGCGCCTCCGGCGTGGGGGTGGTGCTGAGGGTGATTTTGCGCACGGCGGTCACTTGATGACCCGATCGAGGCGGTCGGCGGGGCGAATGGCGACATCGGGGGCGCAGAGCGGCCGGACCGTCTTGTCCCACCCTTGGGCGACGATCCGCGCGTAGCCATCCGGCGCGGGGTCGCGGTGGATGTGCAGCAGGCGGTTCGGCAGATCGACGACCCAGTATTCGGGAATGCCGTGCGCGGCGTATTCCGTCGCCTTGCGATTCGTATCCTTCTGCAAGGTTGCCGACGCGATCTCGACACACAGGACGATGTGCTGCGGTTCGAAGACCTCTTCGTTGGTTTCGATGGGCACCACGGCAATATCGGGGGCGCGCATGTCGTGGTCGGTGAGGAAGAGGAAGGTGTCGGATGCGAGTACGAGGCCTAGTGGCAGCTTTTCGATGAGAAGCGCGTTCACGTAGGACAGCGCGATGCCGTGGGGCGAGTTCGACGGTGACATCTCGATCAGCACTCCGTCTTCGAGTTCGTAGTTGTGGAGGTGATCGAGCAATCCGGCCTTCGCCATGCCCAAAACCATCTGCCGGTCGAGCCGAACCCTGTTCCCGGTGCCGGAATGCTTGATCGGGGCAATCTCGTTCATTCCGCCGCCTCCCTGTGCGCCTCGTTCCACCCCACCGTATCACGGCGCTGATAGGGGGTGAACCAGTCGGGGTCGGTGCGGTGCTCGACGCGGCCATCGGCGTGGATGCGGGCAACGGCGCGGCGCGACGACAGGCAAAAGGCGTGAACGCTCATCTGCATCCCGCCGGTATGGCAGTAGCCGACCTCGATATGGCAGTCGATCACCATCGATTTTCCCACGAAGCCCATCGCGCCCATACCGATGGAATTGCCCAGTTCCTTGAATTCCTCCTCCAGCTTCGCGATTTCCGGGTCGGGATTGCGGTCGCCCACCGTGCGCAGGCAGGCGGCGCGCTTGCCCAAGACCATGCAGGTATCCTTCGATCCGCCCAGCCCGATACCGATGATCGCGGGCTGACAGGCAAGGCCGCGTTTGCCGAAGGCGACGAGGCTGTCGAGGTAGAACCGCTTGATCCCCTCGATCCCGTCCGACGGGAACAGCATCCGGTAATCGGTGCCGAACAGCCCACCCTTATGCACGGTGGTGAGGTCGATCCAGTTACCTTCGCCGGGGGACGCAGGCTCGAAGCCGTATTCGATCTCCGGCGCATTGATGCCGACATTGTTGTCATGGTCCGTACGCCACAACGGATGCACGCGGTTCGGGCGCAGCGGCACGCCGTTGGTGGCATTGGCGGTGGCCGCGCGCAGGGCCGTCTCCAGCGCAACCGGTCCCCCCTCGATGACCGCCTCATTCCCCATCTTCACGTACCAGCGCGGGCACCCGGTATCCCCGCACATCGCGCGGCGGTCTTCCTTCGCCGCCTCATAATTCTCCAGCATCGCCTGCAACACGAAAGACGACAGATCGCCATCCTCCACGGCGGCGGTCGCGCGCAGGCCATCGAGATAGTCCTGCGGAATCTCGATGGCCGCCTTGTCCATCAGCGTTTCGGCGGTTGATTGGATGAGATCGATGGG
>CALJIU010000006.1 GCA_937974055.1 uncultured Neomegalonema sp.
CCGCGCGGGAAGGAGAGGTCTTCAAGACCGTCGGGAACGATGCCGCTGAAGTTCGGTGCCTGACAGGCCGCGAAGGGAACGTCGGGACTTGGTGGTGCAGTCGGCCCGACCGGAGGACCGTTCACAACAACCTGTGCCGGATCTTCGAAGGAACCCGTCGTCGGATCGTCACTGAGAATCGTGATCCCGCCAAAGTCAAGGGAAGCCTGGTTGTCGATGGCGGTTCCACTTGGTGTGGAGGGGTCCACATTGACGGTGACGGTAAAGTTCACCGTTCCATTCCCCGGAATGACGAGACCGGAAATACTCAAATTTGTTGCAGTCTGAGAGACAGTACCTCCACCCGGCGCCGCTGGAGTAAGAGTGCCGGACGCATACGTAATTTCCGACGGAAGCGTATCGTCAAACGTAACAGTCAGAGGCGTATTGAATGCGTTGGAAATCGAGTAGACGTAGTCGTAGCTGCCGCCCGGATTTTGCTGACCGACATCAGCGTTTTTCTTCAGGACGGGCGGCTTACATGCGGCGGCATCGAATTGCCCGTTCGTTGGCACATTCGACACGAAGGTCGCAACAGCCGGGCTGACCGAAATATCGACGCTCGTGAGCGTACCGCCACCGTTGTTATAAAAGTAAAGGACGCCTTGAGCGTCCGACCATGCGCCGCCCGCAGCGTTCGGCAATGTGCCCGTTGTCGCGACGTTTGTCCCTACACCCGTAACCGGATCGAAGCGAATGAGCGTAGCCCCACGGACGCCATACAGGGCGTTATCAACATTACTGAACGCAATGTCGTTGGGCGAATCGGTCACACCGGATCGGGCAACGCTGGTGTATGTGAGCGTTCCTGCCGCCGGATTGGTACCGACATCGACTGTGAACAGATTGGTATTGGACATGCCATACCAGTTGCCGGATGCATCCATCGTCCCCGATGCGTTGCGGGGATTGAACGTCCCCGGGCCGGTGGGAACGCCAAGAAATTCGATGGTGGCATCACTGCCCAGACGGGCAAACTGGCCGGAGGCGATACCATAGATGTAATTGTCGAAAACGTTGTAGCCGATCCCGTTGATTGTCCCGGTAGACGTCCCAAGAGGTGTCGCAGTTCCAGTAGACGCATCGATGCTTTGAAGCGTTGTGGGGATGCCGATGACCGTCAAACCATTGGTCGTGCACTGGAACGTTGGGGGCGAGGATTGTGCCTGCGCGCTCGTCACGCCGACTGTCGCGCCCACCGTCGTCAAGGTCGCCAGAATCAGCGACCCGGATGCGGCCCAGCCGACGCTTCGGGACCGCCGAAGCGGCCCTCGGTCGATTTGCCCGCCGTCATCCCGCGCGAGCCACCTGACGCACTTAGCGCCGAAAGTGCTCGCCTTGCCCGAAGTGTCGAGTACGAATCGCCACGCTCTGTGCGTCTTTACGCTATCGAGTGCTGGCAAGTGGCCAGCAATGACGCGGAAGAGCGTTTGGAGGATAGCAAGGACGAGACTAAAGATGTGCATATCAGCGCCAAATTTGTTGCCATAGAAGACTTTAAAATTTGACGGGATAAGATTTACAACTCGTAAATTTCCCTGTTAATACAACGATGTGAGTTAAGCGGCGTCACCGATTTACCTGTGTGAATAATCGGCAACCGTTATGGATGATTTCGATACAGCACGTACAAATATTTACGGCGCGGGGGGGTAGGCATACCTGTGAATGACAACCGTCGCTGAGAGGGCCGTTACACCGTTTTGTACGTCGGAAAATCAAGGGTATCGGCGGCGATCATCATGCTCGACCGTTTTGTTCCTAGTCTGCACCAGATGCGGAATTGCACGTGTGAAAGCGATCAGCGCTTAAGGCTAATAATATCAATTTGAACCGAAGGTGATGCATTTCGTTATGAAAGCATATCGGATAGAGCGAAGAGACTCAGAGCAGCGCAATCGCGGATTGTGCCCTCTTCCGCCGCCCAATCTTTAAATTTTAGACTTGGCCGAAGAATGATGTGGGCGTCAGAATCGTGTTGCGCTGCGATTGCAGATTGCCCGCTTCAGCGCTGCGTTTGAGATAGTCGATCCAGTCGGGATCGGCCTGTAGCGCCGCGCGTTTCTTCGCGCGGTCGGCGGCGTCTTCGTATTGCCAGATATGGACGTAGGTATTGACGTCCCCCGTCTCGGTCGCGGCATAGACCACCGGCTGACCAAGATGGCGGGTCTGGGCAGGCCAGCCGTATTGCTCGTACATGGCGAGCTGCCTCTTTATCGTGCCGGGGATGCAGGTATAGGTGCGGTGGTCGTAAATCATCGGTCAGACCTCGGTGGTGGATTTCAGGGCGCGGGTGGCGCGGGGCAGCTTTACCAGCATGACGATGGCCGAGAGGATCATCACTCCGGCGAGAATCGGGCGGAAAGTGCCGCCCATCATGAAGAGCGGCAGCGTCATGGTGAGCAGCAGCAACGGCGCGTACCACAGCGTCCATACCTTGCGGCCCCGGTCCTTCTGATACCACGAGAAGCCGATGGAGAAGACGCTGGCGATGATGAAGAACAGCGACCACGGATGGGTGAAGAACTCGGCCACATCGGTCGAAAGGGCCAGCGAGCGGGATAACCACCGCTCGGCGATGGGACCGAGGACGACGCCAAGGATCATGGGCGCGAGGGGGAATTTCAGCGTGCGCATCACGTAGCCGACGACCCCGAATATCGCGAGGGTCCACATGTCATTGGTGATGTTGTTCAGCGAGAACACCCCGATGCCGCAATAGACGAGGATGATCGAGGCCAGCACGTACATGCGGACCTTGGTGATCAGCACGAAACCACGCAGCGCGCCCGTCTGGAGGGCCAGCACGAGGAAATTGGCGAAGAAGAAAGCGATAAAGATGGCGTACGCGATCTTTGGCTGTTCGGCGATGAAGGCGGGGCTGGGGATGACGTCGTGGATCAGCAGCGCGCCCAGCATAACGGCGGTGATGACGTCGCCGGGGATGCCGAGAGCCATCATGGTGATGAGCGCGCCACCCGCCGTGGCGTTATTGGCCGATTCCGGCGCGATGATGCCGCCGGAATGGCCCGTGCCGAACTTTTCGGGGGTGGGGGAGGCTTTCTTGGCCTGGTCATAGGCGAGGAGATTCGAGATCGAGGATCCGGCGGCGGGCAGGACGCCCGTGAAGACGCCGATGAGCGAGGAGCGGACGAGGTTGACCCAATCCTTCATAATGGTGCGGATCGCGCGGCGGTGCTCGATACGGATGCTGACATCCTGCATCTCGGTGAGGGCCTTGCGTGCCGATACCTTGTCGCGAACGTCGGACATCAGCTGTGAGAAGGCGAACAGGCCGATGAGGACGGGCAGGAAGGCAAAGCCCTCGCCAACGTAGTCATTGCCGAAATCGAAGCGTTTGACGCCGTTGATATCATCCTCGCCCACGGTGGCGATCAGGACGCCGAGCGCGCCGGAGATGAGGCCCTTGATCATGTTGTCGCCCGCGAGGCTGGCGGTGACGGTGAGGGCGAAGAAGATCAGCGCGAAATAGTCCCACGGCTGGAATTCGAGGCCCACCTTGGCGAGTTGCGGGGCGACGAGGACGAGCAGCACGGTGGCGATGATGCCACCGAAGAAGGACGACCAGACGCCGAGGCCGAGCGCGTAGCCGGGGTCGCCTTTGCGGGCCATCGGGAAGCCGTCGAAGGTGGTGGCGACGGAGGATGGGGTGCCGGGGATGCCGATCAGGATGCCGGACATCAAACCACCCGACAGCCCGCCGACATAGACGCCGATCATGGTCGCCACGCCCTGCGATGCCTCCATCCCGAAGGTGAAGGGCAGCGTCAGGACGATGGCCATCGCGATGGTGAAGCCGGGGATGGCCCCGGCGATCAATCCGGCGGTCGCGCCGACGGTCATCAGCAGCAGCGTCTGAAAATTGGCGAGTTCAGCTATGGCGGCGAAGACGTTGTCGAGCATGGGGCGATCCTCAGATGGTGCCGAACAGCTCGCCGCGTGGCAGCAGCACGCGCAGGCCGTAGGTGAACAGCGCCCACATCGCGCCGACGGAAATAACGGCGATCAATGCATGGATGACGATCTGCTTCGGGGCGATGCCGCCGAGAAAGCTGAGAAGGGCGAAGACGAGGAGGATACCGCCGATCAACGTGCCGAAATAGGGGAGCGTGGCGAGGAAGGTGAAATAGAGGACAAAGCAGACGATGGGATTGAAATAGTAGCGGAACCATCCGCCAAGGCCGGGGCCGCGTGCGGGGTCTGCCGCCCGTACCTCCGCCGTGCCGTTGCGGTCTGCGATGACGGATTGGAGGAAATAGATGACGCAGAACGCGGTCAGCACCCATGTGACCCCTTTGGGCCATGCGGCGGGAGAGAGTTCACCGAATTGAGGGTCGCGGATCAGAGTTCCGGCCCAGACCATGAAGCCGCAGAACAACAACAAGATGATGGAAACGATGGTGTCGCGGCTCATGGTGGTCATGGGTGGCCTTTTCGATCAGTCGCGGGTGAATGGAAGAGCCTCGGCGCGCGTTTCGACCCGCGCTTACCCGGATGCGATGTGGCATGAAATGACGCTTTGCGGGTCCGGGGGCCGGGGTCCGGTTTGAACCGATAGACCCCGGACCCGCAGTGCATCACTTCTTGAACATGCCGATCTTGATGGCGACCTTTTCGTGGGCGTCATACTCGTCGGCGAACCATTCCGCGTAGTCTTCGGGACCGCGATAGACGACGGGCGTGCCTTTTACGGCGAGCTTTTCGACCAGCTCCTCGTTTTCGGCGGCCTTTTTAAAGATGTCGGTCCACATCGCGATCACGTCTTTCGGCGTACCCTTCGGCACCATGATCCCACGGTCGAGGGAGTAGGTCATGTCGGTGCCGAGTTCCTTGAGCGTCGGGACGTCCGGGAACTGGGGCAGGCGTTCATCGGCGGCGATGGCGTAGGCTTTCAGCGTGCCTTGCTTGACGTTCTTTTCGGCGGTCGGGATGTTGACCGTGCCGAGCTTGATCGTACCGGCGAGCAGGGCCGTCACACGCTGTTTCGTGCCGTCGAAGGGGATGTATTTGAACTTCGCGCCCTCGTTTTCATCTTCGATCAGCAGCCACATGAACTGGCTGGTCGAGCCGAGCGTTGCGCCCAAGGGGATGGTGTTCGGCTTTTCCTTGGCTTCGGCGATGACGGCCTTGAAGTCGGGCCACGGGGCATCGCCGGACGCGCCGATCACTTCGGGGGTGGAGGTGACCTGTGCCACCGGCTCGAACGCATCCCACGTGAAGTCGACGCGGCCCGCGAGGTAGGAGACGATCGCGCTCTGGTGGATGGCGAAGAGCGTGCAGCCGTCGGCCTTGGCTTTTTTGGCTTCCTTCGCGCCCTTGTTGCCGCCCTGCCCGCTGATGGTCACGACCTGTACATTGGGACCGTCCATCTTGTTGATGGTTTCCTCGAACAGCGAGAAAATGATGTGCGTGCCGCCGCCCGCGCCCCAAGGAACGATGAGTCTTGCGGTGTCGCAGGGGATTTCCGCCGCCTGCGCGCTGCTGAAGGATGCGACCGTCATGGCCGCCGCCGCGAGGGCGCCGCGTGCCGTTGTCGTCAATGTCATGATCTCGTTTCCTCTCGTTCTGCCGCAATTCGATCATTGCGTTCAGCTTAGAGGTTACCGGCTTGTGTGGTGGGGTCAACCTTTGCCACAGTGGCGAGAGTAATTGCACTTCTGCCAGAAAGGCACCGCCGAGATGGACACGATCAATATTCAGTTCACGCTGTTCTCCGCTTTTTACGCACCGCTGATTGCCACCATGTCGGGGGGATTTCTGAAACAGGAGGGGTTGGACCATGACTGGTCCGTCTCGAAACCCGGCGTCTCGGCCATTGCGGCGCTGGAGGATGGCAGCGCGCATGTGGTGCAATCGACTCTGAGTCAGAACCTGATGACGCTGGACAAGGGAGAGGCGACCCGCGCCGTGCATTTCGCGCAGGTAAACGAGATGGACGGCTTCTTTCTGACCGG
>CALJIU010000007.1 GCA_937974055.1 uncultured Neomegalonema sp.
TCACTTCGCCCTCAACCTCATCCGCAGCGTACCCGGCAAGCAATCTCTCAAACTCCGAAGAAAACGCGCCGGATGGGATACCCAATTCCTCAACGGTATTCTCAAATCAGAACACCGTTAACCTCGATTCGTGGCCCTGCACGCCACACGTTACGCATCAGGAAGCGCATTTCAGATCATCGAACACGGGTAAAACACCGCCCTCTCGCATTGGAAAGAAGGCTCCTAGGAACTACCCCTTCTTTGCCATCGCCTCGATCGCGCCCTGCAACTGCGTGATCTGTTCCTGCAACGCCTTGATCTCGTCACCCTTGGCTTCCGCCTCAGGCTCCGGCGTCGGTGCCGGTGCAGCAGCCCCTGGCACCCCCGGCATCGCCCCAAACGGCGTGAACATCTTCATCGCGTTCTCGAACAAGGCGGTATTCTTCGCCGTCATCGTCTTCATCGCTTCCGCAGCCGCCTCGCCACCGAACGCCCGCGTGAATTCCGTCTGGTTCTTCGTCAGGCTTTCGAGACTCATTTCCAGATAGCCCGGCACGAAGCTCTGCATCGAATTGCCGTAGAACCCGATCAACTGCCGCAAGAATTTGATGGGCAGCAAATTCTCGCCCTTCGCCTCTTCCTCGAAGATGATCTGCGTCAGCACCGACCGGGTGATATCGTCGCCGGTCTTGGCGTCGAACACCTCGAAATCCTCACCGTCCTTCACCATCCCCGACAGCGTATCGAGCGTGACATAGCTACTGGTCGCGGTGTTGTAGAGCCGCCGGTTCGCGTATTTCTTGATCGTGATGGGCTTCGCCTCAGCGCCAGCGCCGTGTTTCTCGTCGTTTCCGCTCACTACATCATCCTCCGGCACACGGGTGGCCATTTCGATAAACCTTCGCATTCGCGGTATCGCAGGGCAACAGCTTTCGTACCGCATTGCAGCACAGTGTACGGGGTGCGTCCGGGCACGTGGGGTGTTAGCGTCGATCATTGCACAGGAAGACGGAACCAGAATGTCGCGCGACGCCGCCGAATCCGACCACGCCACGCACCCCGCCTACAGGCTGGACGGGGCGGGCCTGCTGCTGCGTCACCTGCGTGAAGGGGCGCTTGCGCGGTTGGAGGCCAGCGTCACCAGATCAGATATTCCCGCCATCTCGGAACTGGCCGCCGAAATCGGCGGCACGCTCGATGGAATGCGCCTCTACCAGACTCACCCCTACCGCCGCCGCGTTCCCGGCACCCGCACCTTCTGGACGCGCGGCGCGACCCGCGTGCTCGATTACGGCGGCGAGGGGCTACCGATTCTCGTCGTCCCCTCCATGATCAACCGCGCCACGATCATGGATCTGACCGTCAAGGAATCCCGGATGCGCTGGCTCGCCCGCAACGGCTTTCGCCCCTTTCTCTTCGATTGGGGTGAACCGGGCCAGCGCGAGGCGCATTTCGCCATCGGCAATTATCTCGACCGCCGCCTGCAACCCGCCTTTGATGCCATAGTGCGCAGCGTGGGCGCGCCGGTTCACCTCGCCGGATATTGCATGGGCGGTCCCATCGCGCTGGCCCTTGCCACCACCCGCCCCGATGCCATCGGCGGCGTCGTCACCCTTGGCACGCCGTGGGATTTCGACCATTTCCCCGAACACACCAAATTCCGCGAGAATCGCAAGGCGCTCGAAGCATCGCTGATGACCATGGGCGCGCTCTACGGCAACATCCCGCCGCAGGTCGCGCAATCCTTCTTCGCCATGCGCGATCTAGCATCGGGCGCGCGAAAGTTCCGCCGTTTCGCCGCCAACCCCACCGACGACCCAATGGCCCTACGCTTCGTCGCCATCGAGGATTGGCTCAACGACGGTGTTGCCGTTCCCCTTCCCGTGGCGCTGGAATGCTTCTCCGACTGGCTGGTTGGCAATGCCCTCGTCCATGGCACATGGCGCGTGGGCGACACGATTCTCGACCCTTCTTCCATCACCGCCCCCATCATGGTCGTGGCTGGCACCAGCGACAGCGTTGTCCCCCCCTCCTCCGCCCTGCCATTGGCAAAAGCGGTGGGCAGCACCCGTGTCCTGCAACCTGCTACCGGCCATCTCGGCATCGTGTTGGGCGACAAGGCCAGCCACACCGTCTGGAACCCGGTCAAAGACTTCCTGATGGAAAACCGCGCCCCCCGCCGCTAGGATGCCGCCAAACAACGAAAGGCGCATCGCGTGAAGATCGGCATTCTCGAAACCGGAAAACTCCCCCCCGAACTGCTCGACCGGCACGGTCCCTATGACCGCATGTTCGGGCGCATGATTCACAAGGTCGATGACAGCATCGAAATCGTGAATCGCGATATGGTCGAGGCGGGCGACATCCCCGCCTCCCCGCACGAGGCCGATGCGTGGATTATCACCGGCTCCAAGCACGGTGTGTACGATCCCTTGCCATGGATCGAACCGCTCAAGGAATTCCTGCGCAGCGCCTATGCCGCAAAAGTCCCAATCGTCGGCATCTGCTTCGGCCACCAGATCCTCGCCGAGGCGCTGGGTGGTAAGGTCGTCAAATCCGACCGGGGTTGGGGCGCGGGCGTCCATACCTACGATATCGACGCGGTCGAACCGTGGATGAGCGGCGACCGCCGGACCGTCGATGTCCACGCCATGCATCAGGATCAGGTCGTCGAGAAACCCGCCGATGCTCGCGTCATCGCCTCCTCCAAATTCTGCGACTTCGCGGGCCTCGCCTATGGCGATCACGCGCTATCCATGCAGCCCCACCCCGAATTCGAAGCCGCCTTTCAGGGCGATCTTCTCACCGCGCGCCGGGGCACCGTCATCTCGGAAGAGGTCGCCGACCGCGCCATCGACAGCTTGGCGAACGGCGTTGATAACGAGCTCGTCGGCACATGGATCGTCGATTTCCTCAAGCACGCCGCCCAAAGAAAAAGCGCCTGACATTTCCGTCAGACGCTTCCTGTTAGTCCTGAAGCGAATTGCGATTATCCTGAAAACAGGAACCAAGCTTATCGCAAATCGCTATAGTCAGGTCGTTAATGAATGGAGGTCGACAGCTTTTCGATCTCTTCCTTCACGCGCAGCTTCTGCTTCTTGAGCGCTGCAACCTCAAGGTGATCGGCACCCGGATGCCTTTCCGTTTCGGAAATCGAATTCTCAAGCTTCTGATGCTTGCGTTTGAGGGTTTCAACATGGGAAGCCAAGCTCATCGTTACTCTCCTTCTAATCCGTTGAACCCTCAGTACAGCACCGAAAACCCCGGCTGTCACCATCAATGATTGCTCGATTTTAGATCAATCTAACCTACTTCGAGGCGCCAAACATGAACGCACCCGTCCCTAAAAGAATCATTGTCGGCGTCAGCGGTGCCTCCGGCGCGGTCTACGCCATCCGCGCACTCGACATGTTGCGCGAAATGGGGGTCGAGACACATCTGGTTGTGTCACAGGCGGGACGCATGACCGTTAATTACGAAACCGGGTTGGATTACGCCGCGCTCGCTGCCCGCGCGAATCACCATTACGGCCCAAAGGATGTCGGCGCGCCCATTTCCTCCGGCTCGTTCAAGACGATGGGAATGCTCGTCGTCCCCTGCTCGATGAAGACGCTGGCCGAGGTTGCCACCGGCGTCACCGGCGGCCTTTTGTCCCGCGCGGCGGATGTGGTGCTAAAAGAGCGCCGCCGCCTCGTCCTGATGGTTCGCGAGACACCGCTGCATACCGGCCACCTGCGCAACATGACAGCGGCCAGCGAGATCGGCGCGATTATCTACCCCCCCGTCCCCGCGTTTTACTCCGAGCCGAAGACCATTGAGGAACTCGTCGACCAGACCGTCGCCCGCTGCCTAGACCTCTTCGACCTAGACGCCCCCGCCACCCTCCGCTGGGGCGAGGATCTGGAGAAGGGGAAGCGGTGAACTCGCCCCCACCTACGCTGTCACTCCCGCGACGGCGGGAGTCCATCACTCAACATTCCCTGAACAGGGAACAAGGCGCAAAATCCTGCACAAGCAAAGCCTCCAACCCAGTGCAGGCACCGCCAAGCCTCAAGCCCCCTACCCCCGCAAAATAGGCCGCGTCAGACAGGTCGGCCCCCCTTCGCAGCCGATGCACAGGGCATCCCCCGAAAAGACCGTCACCTCAATCCCCGCCCCATCCAGCACCGCCCGCGTCTCCGGGATACCATCGAGCATGATGCATTCCCCCGGTGCCGTCGCGAGGATGTTCGTGCTCAACGTCCCCGTTCGCTCGAATTCGTCAAACGGTGCATCCAGCAACGTATAGCCAAGCGCAATCATCCGCGCACGCAGCGCCACGGGCAACAGCGGCATACAAACCAGTGCGACGCGGGTATCCACGATACTGACCAGCGACATCAGGTGCAGGCACGCCGCCTCCCCCGTATAGCACGGCAGATCGAACCCCTCGACCGCGATGCCCTGCGACTGCAGCAGCGCGGAAAGCTGCGCGATCCCCGCCGCATCGGTGCGAAATCCCCGCCCGGCGGCAAGCAGATCAGGGGCCAGCCACAAGGTATCCCCCGCCTCCATCCGCGCAGCGCCGCCGATTGACCCGATCACAGGAACCCCGTGATCGGCATAGAACGCCGCGTGCAGCGCCTCCTCGCCCCGGCGCAGCGCCTTGCCGGGCGACATCAGCACCGCCCCCTTGGGCGTCACCAGCGAGGCATCGTAGGTAAAGACGGCATCGGCGATATCGCTCTCCCCGTCGACCCACAGGATTTCGACACCCCGTTCCGCCAGCAACCCCGCAAAGGCCGCATGAACATCCTCCACCGCTGCCGGATCGAACGCCGCTCCGTAATGCCACCGCGCCGAGTCCGCCCCGCGCATCGCCACCCCCGGACGCCGCAACGCCACCCGGCGCAACGGTGCCGTCATAGACGCAACACCATAGGTCATTCGTTGCCCTGCACCCGGTCCAGATGCGCCGCATCGGCGGTCATCAGGCCCATCGCGTCCTCGGTTGTGATCGCGGTGCAGAACTCTCCGTTCATGCTCGCCACCGACAGGGCATGGACGAGATCGGCATCGTAATCCGTCCCATCGATTCCCACCCGGTTCATGGTCGCGCAGGCGTCATGCACCAGATACGTATCGAACCCCATATTCCCGGCCATCCGCACCGTCGTCTCGACGCAGACATTGGTGAAAAACCCGACCACCACCAGCCGATGGATACGCGCCCGCCGTAGCTCCAACTCCAACGCGGTGCCCACGAAACCACTATTCGCGCTCTTGGATACCGCGATATCACCGGGCATGATTTCCATCCCGTCGAGTTGCTCGCCCGTTTCCAGCGACAGCTTCAACGGCGAGGCGTCCTCGATGGAATCATGCCGCGTGAAGGCAACCCGCCCCCCCTTCTCGCGCCAGGCAGCTAGCAACCGCCGGATACGATCCTTGGCTTCCGGGTTGTTTGCCCGTCCGGTCGGCCCGCCGTAATAGGCCAGATCGTCGACACCCTTCTGAACATCGATCAGCAGCAGCGCAGTCGTATCGTCAAAGCGGTGAATCATCGATTTCTCCTCATGCTACCGGCAAGGCCCGCTCTACCACCGTCGCCCAGTAACTCGCACCCCAAACCGTCCCGCTATCGTCGAAATCATAGCGCGGATGGTGCAGGCCCGCAGAATCTCCGTTGCCGATCAGCATGAAACAGGCAGGCTTTTCCAACGCATAGAACGAGAAATCCTCCGAGCCCATCGTCGGTTCGGCCCCGTCATGCACATTCGCCTCCCCCGCCAGCGCCCGCGCGGCATCGAGGCAAAAGGCCGTCGCCTCCGCATCGTTGACCGTTTCGGGATAGAAGGTATCCGACCGCTCGATCGTCACCTCGATATTATGCGCCGCCGCCACCTGCGTCACGATCCGCTCGATATGCTCGTAGATTTCCGCATGGACCACCGAGTCGAAGCTCCGCACCGTCCCACCCAGATGCGCCGTATCCGCGATGACGTTATACGCCTCCCCCGCCTCGAACGTCGTCACCGTCACCACCGCCGGGGATAGCGGATTCACCCGCCGCGCCACCACCGTCTGCAACGCCTGCACGATGGCCGCCCCGCAGGGGATCGGGTCGATGCACTCATCGGGCTTGGCCGCGTGGCCACCCCGCCCTTTCAGCGTAATGTAGAACTCGTCGGACGCCCCCATCAACGGCCCGGCCCGCGTGTGAAAACTGCCCACCGGCTGCCCCGGCCAGTTGTGCATCCCATAGACGGCACGGCAGGGAAACCGCGAGAACAGCCCGTCATCGATCATCGCTTTCGCCCCTGCGCCTCCTTCTTCGGCGGGTTGGAAATTGAAATACACCGTCCCGTCGAAAGCCCGCGTCTGCGCCAGATGCTGCGCCCCGCCCAGCAGCATTGTCACATGCCCGTCATGCCCGCAGGCGTGCATCTTCCCATCCGTCTCCGATTTATAGGGACCATCCGTCACCTCCTGCATCGGCAGCGCATCCATATCCGCGCGCAGCATGATCGCCCGGTCCTCGGCCCCCGGCCCATTGCGCCCGTGCAGTACACCGACGACACCCGTGCCCCCGATTCCCGTCTCCACCGCATCGAATCCAAATTCGCGCAGCCGTTCGGCGATGACCGAGGCGGTCCGGTGCTCCTCGTATCCCAGTTCGGGATGGCGATGAAAATCCTGCCGCCACTCGCGCAGTTGGTCGGCGGCATCGGCGATGGAATTAGCGATGGGCATGGCGTCCTCAGGGCTGGATAAGCTATCCGAACATGAAATACCGCCCGCCCGTCGCTGACCAGAGGATTCTGCCATGACCATCGCCCTCACCCCCTTCGCCCTCCGCAACTTCGAGCCGGGAACCAGCGGCACGCGCATCACCGGCATCAGCCCCGCAGATCTCGTCGCCCGCTGCAACGTGGCGCTGGCGGCGGATGCACCCCTCGTCGACGGCTACGCCCCCTTCTGCAAGCACCTGTTCATCGAGAACGACACCCCCACCCGCTGCGGTTTCGCCCCCATAACCGACGCCAACCGCCCCCTCCTGCAATCGGGCTACGAAGCCCGCCGCGAGGGTGAACTGGCGGTGCTGGGCCGCTGGTTTGAGGGGATGGACGCGCCCATCGCCAAATGGTTCGACGTGATCCTTTATTCCCACGCGCAACTGGTGCTGGAATCAGCGGATTTCCCGGACGAAGTGCCCGATTGCGACTGGGGCATCGTCAGCGTGCTCGGCACCCTAACGCCGACCGAGCCACCGATGCCGCCCATCACCCAACTCCGCAACGCCCTCGGCCCGGCGGAGGGCGGCTCCGGCGTCCCCATCGACCGCGCTGCCTATGATGCCGCCGTGGAATTCTGGCAAGCCCACGCCCCCGTCCGCCGTGCACCCGACCCCGACTGACGCACAAAAAAATCCGCCGCCCCAAAGGACAGCGGATCATCTTAGTCGGTCAAGCTGACCCTATCAGTATCGCGACGGATAGCTCTGAAACGTCGGCTGGGCGTAGTAGCCACCGGAGTGGTTCGTCGCGCCGTAAGACGAGTTCGAATACGACGTCGTTCCATAGGACGGCGCGGTCGTCGTGCCGTAGCTATAGGACGTGCTCGAATGGCTTGGCGTTGCGTAGGATGTCGTCGAATACGTCGACGGTGCCGCGTAGGTGGACGGTGCCGTATAGGTCGACGGCGCGGCATAAGATGGCGTCGTGTAGGTCGATGGTGCCACGTAGGTGGACGGCGCGGCGTAAGTCGACGGTGCCGAATACGTGGACGACGTCGTGTAGGACGGTGCCGAATAGGTGGTCGGTGCCGTATATGTCGAAGGCGACGTGTAGCTAGAGGTTGTGTAGGATGGCGTCGTGTAACTCGTCTGCGACGGATACGACGAAACCGACGTGCCATAGGACGTCACGGTCTGCGAGCCATAGGTCGATGGCTGCGTCGTGTAAGACGGTGCGGCATAGGTGGTCGGCTGGGTCGTGTACGAATACGACGTCTGGGGCGCGGCATAGGTCTGCGTCGCATAGGTCGCAGGTTGCTGCGTGGTATAGGCATTCTGCTGCGTACCATAGGCCTGCGCCGTGTGGCCGGGTGCATAGGCTCTGCCGATCTGCGAGCCCGCGACGCCGCCAATGACGACCCCGGCGATGGTCGCCGCCGTCTGGCCCCGTCCGTCACCGATCTGGCTGCCCGCCAGACCACCCGCGACTGCACCCAGCAGCCCGCCGACCGTCTGACCGTTGATGAGCGAGTTCTGCGCCGAAGCCGCCCCCGTCATGGCGAGCGAGATGGCGACCGTTGCTGCTTGAATCTTACGCATCATTCTATTCCCTTTAATTCTGTCGGTATGCCACTACAGCACGACGAATGCCGCATCATGGCGCACCTGATGGCTAAACAATGACGCAGATCGCACATCGTTCCATATGCTCCACATCACACTTAGTTCCCAAATTTATCCGGCCACGCAGCGACCTGACCGCCCTCAAAATTCCAGCGCCTCGGCGTTGCGCAATATGCGCTCCGCTTCGACCGAGAACCCGTCCGAATCCTTGCCATGCCGCTCGCCCTCATGCATCGTCAGCGGCGATAGCAACCGCAGCGCGCCCTTCGAGCCCTTACGCGCCCGCAGGATCACCCGCGTCGCCGCCTGTCCCATCCGTCCGGCAAGGGGCTTGATCGCGATATCCCCCGCCCGCCCGTCCAGCGCCGTAAGCATCCCCGGCAACCGCTCGACCCGGTGCACCATCGTCATCCACCCCCCCTGCACCAGCCGCCGCAGCGCACATTCGATCCACGCATCCAGCGGCGCAACCTCACGAAACGCCCGGTCCTTGCCGGTATCGGCGGGGGCCATGCTGGATTGTTCCTCGTAATAGGGCGGGTTCGCGATAACATGATCGACCTGCATCGCCCGCAGGCTGGCCGGGGGCGCGGTAACATCGCCGCAATGCACCGTCAGCCGGATGCCCAGCGCCGCCGCATTCGCCTCCGCCAGTGCCGCATAGCTGTCCTGCACCTCCAGCCCATGCAGATCGAGGCCCGCCACTCGCGTACCGAGACAGAATGACGCGACCCCCGCGCCGCAGCCCAAATCCAGCACCCTCTGCCCCCGCCGCGCCGGGCAAGCGGCAGCCAGCAGTACCGTATCGGCCCCCGACCGATAGCCATGGATGGGTTGGCGCACCATGATCCGCTCATTCAGAAATCCATGCATATCAATCTCTTGCATGGTAAATGGCGTCTCGCGCGTCACTTTTCTTCGACGGTATCGATCTCGATCAACTTCAGGATCGCCCGCGCCTTGATCGCATCGTCCTCATGCACCATCAGGCGGCGTGGGAAAGCCCCGATCCCCCCTTCCATCACGCTCATGTGGACGTCGAAAACGAACGTCTCTATACCTTCGGCCTTGAGGTAGGCCGTGGCGGCACTGATCGTGATGGGGTCGGTCGTCTTGACGAGTTCGTGCATGGACTTCACCGGGCTGGATTTACGAAGCCGCACCATCGACTGTGCGGCGCGCATTGTCAAAGGCGCGAACGAGGGGGCAGGACATGACCGAGACGATGCCGCTCGAAAAGCCGGTGACGGATAAGCCGCTGGACCGGATCATCGACGCCCTGCGCGACGACATGACGGCGGTTGATTCGATCCTGACTGACCAGCTCAATTCTTCCACCGCCCTTATCCCCCAAGTCGCCGCCCATCTGATCGCTGCCGGGGGCAAGCGCGTGCGCCCGCTGCTCACCCTCGCCAGCGCCCGACTCTGTGATTACGAGGGCGACCACGCCGTGCGCCTCGCCGCTGCGGTCGAGTTCATCCACACCGCCACCCTGCTGCATGACGACGTGGTGGATGGTTCTGCGACCCGGCGTGGCAAGCCCGCCGCCAACCGCCTCTACGGCAACAAGCCCACGATTCTGGTGGGCGATTTCCTGTTCAGCCGCGCATTTCAGTTGATGGTCGAAACCGGCTCCGTCGATGTATTGCGCATCCTCTCCAAAGCCTCCGCCATCATCGCCGAGGGCGAGGTGATGCAGCTTGCCACCGCCAATAACCTCGCCACGACCGAGGCCGACCACCTCGCCGTGATCCGCGCCAAGACCGCCGCCCTCTTCGCCGCCGCCACCGAGGTCAGCGGCTCGCTATCGGGTGTTGGGGCCGAAAAGACCGAGGCGCTGCGCGTCTATGGCGACTGCCTCGGCATCGCGTTCCAACTCGCTGACGACGCCCTCGACTACGCCGGGGATGCGGGCACGACGGGCAAGGAACTGGGCGACGACTTCCGCGAGGGCAAGGTCACCGCCCCCATCCTCATCGCCTATGCCGCCGCCCGCGACGACGAGGAACGCGCCTTCTGGAAGCGCGTGATCGAAAAGAACGACCAGCAAGACGGTGACCTCGACCACGCCATGACCCTGATCCGCCGCGACAATGCCGTCGAACGCACTTTGGACGACGCCCGCCGCTACGGTGCGCAGGCAAAGGCGGCCCTCGACATCTTCCCCGCCAGCCCCCTGCGCGACGACCTGCAAGGCTTGGTCGATTACGTGGTCGACCGCGACCGCTGATCTGCCGCACGTCGCAAACAGAACAAACCGTGACGGTTGCGGAAGGCATCACAATGCCTAATAGTGACGTCAGAGGACGATAAAAGTCCCATTAAACAAGCACTATAATCGGTGGCCGCCACTCGTTTGTGCGGGATTTCCGAGCTACGGGAGAAGACATGTCAGACTTTAAGAAGAACGATCCAACGCTTTCCAGCCTCAGCAAATCCGATCAGCAGCGCGTGCTGCAAATGATGGGGCGCGGTGCCAGTCGCCGCGACGTCATGGGCTGGTTCATGGCCGCTGGCGCCACCGCCGCCGCCTCAGGGTCGCTGTTCACTGGCCTCGCCCATGCCGCCGCGCATACGCCGAAGATGGGCGGACGCCTCGTTATGGCCGCTGACCAACACGGCCCGAACGACACGCTCGACCCCGCGCTCTACACCTCCGCCGCCGACTATTTCCGGGGCCGCATGTTCTACGGCTCGCTCACACGCCTGACGCCACAGCTTGGCTACGAGCCTGAACTGGCCGAGGAAGTGCTGTCCAATGACGACGCGACCGAATGGACCTTCAAAATCCGCAAGGGCGTCGAATTCCACGACGGCAAGACCCTGACCGCCGATGACGTCATCTACACGATGAACCGCCATCTCGGAAAAGACTCCATCTCCAAGGCATCGTCTCTCGTTTCGATGGTGTCGGAATGGAAGAAGATCAACGACTACGAAGTCAAAGCCATCCTCTCCTCGCCCAATGCCGACCTGCCCATCGCGCTCGGCACCTTCCACTTCAAGATCCTTCAGGACGGCACCGAAAACTTCGAATCCGCCATCGGCACCGGCCCCTACAAGGTCAAGGAATTCAAGCCCGGCGTCCGCGCCGTGGGCGCACGCTTCGACAATTACTGGGGCGAAGGCGGCTATCTGGACGAGCTGGAGCATTATGGCATCGGCGATCCAACCGCCCGCCTCAACGCCTTCCTCGCCGGTGACGTCGACGCCATGGTCAACCTGCCGCCAAAAGCTATCGGTCAGGTCGAAAAGACCGACGGCAAGGAAATCTGGTCCCTCCAGGCCGGTGCCTATGTCAACATCACCCCTCGCCTCGATATGGAGCAGTCGAACAACGTCCATCTCTACAAGGCGATGCAGCACCTTCAGGACCGTCAGCGCCTGCTGAAAGGCGTTCTCAAGGGCCAAGGCACGCTCGGCAACGAC
>CALJIU010000008.1 GCA_937974055.1 uncultured Neomegalonema sp.
TGGTGCCCTTTTCCAGCTCGCTTTCGATACGCAATTCGCCATCATGGGCCGTGGCGACGATGTTGCAGATTGCCAATCCAAGCCCAAGTCCGCCGTTCTTGCGCACGAAAGCCCCCTCCGCCTGCTTGAACGGTTGTTTGATCTGCTCGATGTCTTCGCAGGAGATGCCGATACCATTATCCACAACGGTAATGCACAATTCGCTTTTCGGGGTGAATGACAGCGACGCCCGGATCGTGTTTCCGGGGTCCGAGAATTTGATGGCATTGCCGATTACATTGACGATTGCCTGCATCAATCGGGATTCATCACCCCGGACCATTATCTCGCCCGACCGGGTGCCGATACGTTCGACCATGATATCATCGGCCTGCGCATTCGCGCTGCATGACATGATGGCGGAATCGAGGGTGGCGTCGATGTCGAATATCTCGTCCTCGAAGGTGATCTTGTCGATATCGGCCCGTGAGATATCGAGGATATCGTTGATGATGTTCAGAAGCTGCGTCCCACTGCTATGAATGTGGACGGCGTATTCCTGATATTGTGGCGGCTGGACCTTACCCATCATTTCGGTCGAAATGATCTCCGAAAAACCGATGATCGCATTCATGGGCGTGCGTAGCTCATGGCTGACAACGGCGAGGAATTCGTTCTTGGCACGCTCGGCCTGCTTGGCTTCGTGGTAGAGGTCCATGGCCCGCTGTTCGGATTCGCTGAGGGTGCGGACCGTGCGTTCGAGATCGCGCTTGAAGATGTATTGCCGACGCTCGGTATTTTCGAGGAAGAACATACCGGCCAACAGCACGATGCACCCGATGCACAAGAAGTAGTAGATCGTATAGGTACCCGCCATGCTCATGCTGGAATACATCGTGACGATGCCCAACCCAACGAGCACCTGTGCGACCATGAAGACCGTGAAACGGAACGTGGGCAGCATCAACATCGACATGAACAGCGCCGGTATGAACATGCCAATCGGATAGAGATCGGCAATCGAACCGTCGAGTACGAGGCACATGTAGACGATCGACGCTATGACAGGCATTTCAAAGGCCGCAAAAGCAAGGTTTTCACGACCCATCAAACGACCCGATGCGAACAGGATCGCCACCCCCAGCATGATCGGCGTGACGACGAAAAGTCGCAGGGCGATGAAGTTCGGTCCGTGGACACCGGCGACGAGGTGATCGAGAATCGCATAGGCCGCATATGTGAAGGCGCCCGCGAACAGAAACGCTCTCCGGGCGTGAAACTTGCTGCGATTGCTGTCGGCAGCAAAGGCCGCCGCTGTCGCGTCGTCCTCCAACCGTTCACATCTGAAAATTTCTGCGATCATCTTTCTTCCTGTATCTACGGACACAGTAGAGATAATTTCTTTAAATTTTACGACCGTCTTTGAAACAAGATATTGTATTAACTTCAACTTTTGGTGGTATTTTCTTTGCGTTTCGACACCGAAATATCGTGATTCATGGATAGCCAAACGACTTTTCAATCTTCTAGAGTGTCGGCGTTGTGTCTGCGTATTCGAGTTCCATAAAGTTTCTAAATAAAACCTTTTATGAGGACTCTGAGGATGACTCACTGCATCGAAGAGAATGTTGATCACTTGGCGAGAGTGATCGCTGCTGGTGGGCCGACCCCGGACGACTACCCCGCACTGGCGGAAACGTTCTTGCGCCTGCACGCCGCCTGCTACACCGAAGTCGATGGCCTGTCGCAGATGACGACGCCGATCCACCGGCTCGAACTGTTCTTGCAACAACATAAGCACATCTTTCGCACGACGGAGTCGATGCAGGGTTTTGCTTGGTCGAAACCGCGTGGCTATGCGGGGGATTTCGAGATTATCGAGCGAATCTACGACAGGATGATCGCCGATGATCCGCAACTGGCGGCTTGGGACCAGTTCTTCCATTTCGCACCCGGTGCCGATGCGGTGCGCAACCGCCCCGGCTATATCGAGGGTATCCTGCGTGCCGGGAACCACGAATCGCTGCTTTCGCTGGGGTGTGGCGGTGCGCGCGATCTGGCCGTGACCAACCGCGAAGGCGCATTGCGCCGTATCACGTTGGTCGATACCGACGCAGACGCGCTGGGCCGGGCACAGGAAAACCTGAACAACCCCGCCATCGATTACACGATCATCCGCAAGAACGTGCTGCGCCTGCGCGATCTGGAGCCGGTCGATCTGGTCTGGTCGGCGGGATTGTTCGACTACCTAAACGACAGGCTCGCCATTCACGTCATCTCGAAAACACGGGACTTCATGAATGATGGTGCGGAGATCGTCATCGGGAATTTCGCCAAGACCCACGCCTCGCGCCCCTATATGGAACTCGTCTGCGAGTGGCGGCTGATCCACCGCACCGAGGAGGAGATGGCCGCGCTGATGACCGCCGCCGGGTTCGACGAAGCATCCGTCACGGTCGAAAGCGACGCGACGGGGGTGAACCTGTTCGCACGGGCGATCAAGTAGACGAGTGTGGCGGCCATTCCCCGACCGCGCGGGGAATGGCGGAAATGGCGGCTATCCGATCACGTTCGACGGATGGCCCTTCGCGAAGTTTTCGACGTGGTGGACGACCTGATTCCATAAGGTCTGCATCGCCTCCTCGCTGGCCCAGGCGACATGGGGGGTGACGATGACGTTCGGGCGGTCGAGGACCGTGAGCAAGGGATTGTCCGGGGCGGGCGGTTCCTTGGTCAGCACGTCGAAGCCCGCACCCGCGATCAGGCCGCGATCCAAGGCATCGACCAGTGCCGCCTCGTCCACCAGACCGCCGCGCGAGGTGTTGATGATGAGGGGCTTGCGTTTCATCGCCTCGAATTCGGGTGTCGAGATCATGTTCTTCGTCGCAGGCATCAGGGGCGCGTGGAGGGTGATGATATCGGATGTCTCGATCACTTCGTCCCACGGGGTGTAGAGCGGGCCGAGGCCCGTGGCCCCCTTATGGGCGGCGAAGACCGGCTCCATGCCGAAGGCGCGCGCGATCTGTGCCACCGACTGGCCAAGCGCCCCCTCGCCCATAATGCCGAGGCGTGAACCTGCGAGGTCTTTGATGGGATGGGTGAAGAAGCAGAACTGGCCGGATTTTTCCCATTCGCCGTCGATCACGTCCTGCCGGTAGCCGACTATCGAGCGGCGCAGAGCGAGGATGAGCGCGAAAGCGTGTTCGGGGACGGTGTTGGTGGCATAGCCGCGCACGTTGGAGACGATGATGTTCCGTGCCTTGCAGGCGGGAATGTCGATCACGTCATAGCCGGTGGCGGCGATGGAGATCATCTTGAGGTTCGGGGCGGCGGCGATCTGCTCGGCCCGGATGGGGGCTTTGTTCGTCAGCACGATATCGGCATCGGCGATGCGCCCGGCCACCTCGTCCGGGGCGGTCTTGCCGTATTCGACCCATTCATGGTCGATGGCGGGCCGGGTGATGGTGACGGTCGGGCCGATGGTGTCGCGGTCGAGAAAGGCGATCTTCATGGCAGTTTCCCCTCATTTTTATCGAGGCTCTGCTTGCGAGACGAAAAATTCGCATTGGCCCCGTGATCTTTTGCGCATCCCTTGGTAAGTGCTACTCGCAACAAATGACAAACCCTAACGTGAGCAGGTGAGCCTTTCCATGAGTCAGTCCAGAAACGTCAAGATCGTCGCCACGCTCGGCCCATCCTCTTCCGACCGCAAGATGATCCGCACCCTGTTCGAGACGGGGGTGGACGTGTTCAGGCTAAACATGAGCCACGGGACACAGGACGATCAGCGTGAACGCTATGAGTTGATCCGCGAGATCGAGCATGAATTGGGCAAGCCCATCGGGGTGCTGGCCGACCTGCAAGGGCCGAAGATCCGCTGCGGGGTGTTTGCCGATGCGCCCCATAACCTGACGGTTGGGCAGTCGTTCCGCTTCGATTCAGATGAAACGCCGGGCGATGCGACGCGGGTGCGCCTGCCGCATCCTGAAATCCTCGGCGCGTTGACGGAAGGGTCGACCATCCTCGTCAATGACGGGAAAATCCGTATGAAAGTGACCGCCGCCCACGGCGATGCTGTGGATTGCACCGTCTTGGTGGGGGGGCCTATCTCGGATCGCAAGGGTGTGAACCTGCCCGATGTGGTGCTGCCCGTGGCGGCCCTGTCGGAGAAGGATCGCTCGGATCTGGAATTCGCCTGCGAGTTGGGGGCGGACTGGATCGCGCTGTCCTTCGTGCAGCGGGCGGCGGATATCGAGGAGGCCAAGGCGCTGATCAAGGGTCGCGCGCTGGTGATGACCAAGGTCGAAAAGCCCGCCGCCGTGAAGGATTTCACCTCAATCCTCGATGCCAGCGACGGAATCATGGTCGCGCGCGGTGACCTGGGGGTCGAGATGGATTTGTCCGACCTGCCGAAAATCCAGAAATCGCTGATCCGCGACTGCCGCAATGTGGGCAAGCCCGTGGTGGTGGCGACGCAGATGTTGGAGAGCATGATCTCCAGCCCCGTGCCGACCCGCGCCGAAATTTCGGATGTTGCGGGGGCGATCTACGAAGGCGCGGATGCCGTGATGCTGTCGGCGGAGAGCGCGGCGGGGCAGTTCCCCGTCGAGGCGGTGGCGACGATGGCGGATGTGGCGCGCAAGGTGGAGGCCGATCCGCAATACCGCGAGAGCATCGACGCCTCGCGCACCACGGCAAAGGCGAGCGTGGCGACGGCGATCACTGCGGCGGCGCGCGAGGTGGCCGAGGCGGTGGATGTGAGCGCGATCTGCTGCTTCACCCATTCCGGCACGACCGCCCGGCTGGCGGCACGGGAACGGCCCAACGCGCCGATCATCGCGCTGACGCCGATACGCGGCACGGCACGGTCGCTGACGATGTATTGGGGGCTGCATTGCATCATCTCGGAGGAGGTGACGCGGTTCAAGCTGGCCGTGGTGTCGGCGGCACGGGCGGCCAAGCAGATGGGCATCGCGGAGGAAGGCGACCGTATTGCGGTGACGGCGGGCGTTCCCTTCGGACGGCCCGGCACGACCAACATCCTGCGCATCGCCCCGGTGGATGAACAGGCGATTTACGAGGGTGAGAGCAACTATTGATGGCCGAGCAGGGCATCACCCACGCCGCCGATGAGGATGCCCGCAATGCGGATGTGCTGATCTATGTCGATGGGGAGCTGGCCCATCGCGATGCGGCCAAGGTGTCGGTGTTCGACTCTGGCTTCATGCT
>CALJIU010000009.1 GCA_937974055.1 uncultured Neomegalonema sp.
CAAGCAGGGCATCGGCGAGGAGGTCGTGCGCTGCTACCTCTGCCATGTCGAGCAGACGATGGAGGCGGCCATCGACGGTGCCGCTTCCCCCGAAGACCGCCTGCGGACCATGTTCGCGGTCGGGATCGGCGGTTTGCTCGACAAGCTGGCCGAGATACCGCGCATGGTCGAACTCGCCGACATGATCTGCGACAGCGATAGCGGCATCCTGCGCGCGCATCTGGATTGGAAGATCGCCACCTTCACCCGCCTGCTGCGCGAGGGCGTCGAAGCGGGCGATTGGCACATCGACGACCCCGATGCGATGGGCGAGACGGTCCTAGACGCCACCCGCGCCTTCTGGACCCCCACCCACGTCGCCCAACTAGACCCCACCCGCGTCCCCGCCCGCGTAACAGCCATCCTAGACGCCCTGATCGCGGGTTGGCGGGTGTAATTGGCGTGAGGCACCTGAAAGGCACAAACGCCCTATCGAATGTCCACCAGCATTATCACTCCCCCCCCTTCAAACCACCCCATCCCCCCGCATCCGCGCGATATCCTCCGCGCCATAGCCCAGCGCCGTCAGGATCGCGTCCGTGTGTTCGCCAGCCGTCGGCGGCGGGGCGGCGATGGTGCTGGGGGTGCGGCTCAGGGTCATGGGCTGCGCGATGACCGCCGTTTCGCCGCGCTCCGTGCTGGTCATCGGTGCGGCCATGCCCAGATGCTCCACCTGCGGATTGCGGAACACCCCGCCGATATCCTCTATCTCCCCCGCCGGAACCCCCGCCTCGGTCAGCGTCGCCACCCAATGCGCCGTGGTCGCCCCCGCCGTAATCGCGCCGATCTCCGCATTCAGCGCATCGCGGTTGGTTGAGCGGCCCTCGGCATCGCGGTAGCGCGCATCCTCGATCCAGTCCTCACGCCCCATCGTCCGCGCCAGCCGTTGCCAGATCGCCTCGCCCGCCACGGCGATGTTCATGTGGCCGTCGCTGGTCGCGAACACGCCCGTGGGGATCATCGTCGGGTGATTGTTCCCCGCCTGTCCGGCCACTTCCCCATCCATCAGGAACCGCGCCCCCTGAAAATCGAGCATGAAGACCTGCGCCTGCAACAGCGACGTCTGCACCCATTGCCCCCGCCCGGAGGCTTCGCGCTCCAGCAGCGCCACCAGCACCCCTTGCGCCGCAAAGATGCCGGAGCACAGATCGGCAATCGGTATCCCCACCCGCATCGGCCCCGCACCCGGCTCGCCCGTGATTGACATCAGCCCGCCCATCCCTTGCGCGATCTGGTCGAAGCCGGGTCGCCCGGCCAGCGGCCCGTCCTGCCCGAACCCGCTGATCGAGGCGTAGACGAGGCCCGGATTGGTGGCCGACAGCGTCTCGTAATCGATCCCCAGCCGCGTCTTCACATCGGGCCTGAAATTCTCGACCACCACATCCGCCCGATCCGCCAGCCTGCGGAACACCGCCATCCCCTCCGGTGATTTCAGGTTCAGCGTCAGGCTGCGCTTGTTGCGGTGGATGTTCTGAAAGTCCGCCCCCGCGCGTGGCCCGCCCATCTCGGCGGTATCCTCCGGCGTTTCGATCCTGATGACATCCGCCCCCCAATCGGCCAGTTGCCGCACGCAGGTCGGGCCAGACCGCACCCGCGTCAGGTCCAGCACCGTATACCGCGACAGGGCCGCGCTGGCGGGGGGCGTGCGCGGCCCGATATCTGGATTGCTCCCTCTCCCCGCGACAGCGGGGGGAGGGCTGGGGAGGGGGGTTTTACGGCCCAAACCACCGCTACCGGCTGAGATACCCCCCTCCCAACCCTCCCCCCGCAGGCGGGGAGAGGGCTTATGCTCGTTTTTCAACCCCCGCAAAACCCCCACCAACCCCGCCGTGGACGGATGCCCCGCCTCCGCCTCGCCCCCGATCACCGGCAGCAATCCGGCGGCCAGTTCCTTGCCCAGCTCGACCCCCCATTGGTCAAAGCTGTTCACGTCCCAGATCACGCCCTGCACGAACACCTTATGCTCGAACAGGGCGATCAGCCGCCCCAGCGAATACGGATCGAGCCGCCCGTGCAGGATGGTGGTCGAAGGCCGGTTCCCCGGAAAGGTGCGGTGCGCGGCCAGCCGCTCGATCTCCTCCGGCGCGGCCCCCGCCATCGCCGCCCGCACCTCCGCCTCGCTGCGCCCGAAGGCCAGCGCTTCCGACTGCGCCAGACAATTGGCCAGCAGCGCCGCGTGGTGCGGTTTGCCCTCCGCCGCAGCGCCGCCCTCGCGCGGGTTGGCCGCGACGATGAAATCGACCGGCACGATATCGGTGCCCTGATGCAGCAACTGAAAGAACGAATGCTGCGCGTTCGTCCCCGGCTCGCCCCAGATCACCGGCCCGCTCGCCCGTGCCACGGCACCGCCCGCGCGGGTCGTGCGCTTGCCATTCGATTCCATGTCGAGTTGCTGCACATAGGCCGCAAACCGCTCCAACCGCTGGTCATAGGGGATCAGCGCAACCGACGGCCACCCCATCGCATTGCGCCGCCAAATGCCGATCAGCGCCAGCAGAACCGGCAAATTCTCGCCCAGCGGTGCCGTGCGGAAATGCCGATCCATCGCCGCCGCCCCGTCGAGGAACCGGCGGAAATCCGCCGCCCCGATGCCGATGGCGACTGGCAACCCGATGGCCGACCACACCGAATAGCGGCCCCCCACCCAGTCCCAGAACCCGAAGACGCGATCTGCGTCGATCCCAAACGCGCCAGCGCCGTCGATATTGGTCGAGACGGCGGCCATATGCGCCCCGGCCCGGTCGCCCACCGCCCCCTCCAGCCACGCGCGGGCCGAGCGGGCATTGGTCATCGTCTCTTGGGTGGTAAAGGTCTTTGACGCCACGATCACCAGCGTGCGCGCCGGGTCCAGCCCCCGCACCACATCCGCCAGATGCGCGCCGTCGACATTCGACACGAAATGCAGGCGCGGCCCGTCGCGATCCGGTTCCAGCGCGCGGGCGACCATCGCGGGGCCAAGGTCAGACCCGCCGATGCCGATATTGATAATATCCGTGAACGCCCCCGCCTCGGCCCGATAGCGCCCCGCCCGCACATCCTCGGCAAAGGCCAGCATCCGGCCCAGCACCCCCGCCACATCGTCGCCATCGGGCGCATCCGCCCCCCTGCGCAACGCCATATGCAGCACCGCCCGCCCTTCGGTCAGGTTCCATGCCGCCCCGGAGAACAGCGCTTCGCGCGCCCCCTCGACCCCCGCATCACGGGCCAGCGCCACCAGCGCCTCCAGCGCCCCGGCATCGATCCGCTCCTTCGAGCAGTCGAGCAATAGATCATCCATGCGCCACGAGAACGCCCCGAACCGCCCCGGATCACCCTCCCACAGCGTCCGCAGGGTTGCCCCCCTCAGCCGCGCTGCCTCGTCCTCCAGCCGCTTCCACGCATCGGTCATGTTCACCTCGCCCTCGTTTCGCAGCAATCTACCGTTCCCCGCCGCAAGGTCCAGCATCCCTCTTCCGGGGCGTCGTGGAATGCGGTATGGATTGACGCTATGAAGATCGAACTCGACCTGCCCGACGACCCCACCCCGCACCAGATCATGGCCGCCGTGGCGGCTGCCGACCCGTATGAACATCGCCGGTGGGAGGTGGTTGGGGATATGCTGGTCGCACAGCCCTCACAGATCAACGCGCATGGAATAATGCAGGGTCGTATCGGGGCCAAGATCGACACATCCTACGGTCAGGGGCAGGGCGAACTTGAAGAATGTATCATCATTTCGATGCCCGACCTCAAAGACATCGTCGGAACCGACGGCATCAAACGCCCCAAAATCCCCGACCTTGGCGGCTGGCGCGCGGCGCGGTATCAGGTGAATGACGCGGGCTACTGCCCCATCGCCCCCGACTGGGTCTGCGAGATACTTTCCCCCGCCACCGCCGAGCGTGACCGGGGACCGAAGGCCCGCGACTACGCCCTATTGGGCATCGGCTGGTATTGGCTGGTCGATCTCGACCGGGCCGAGTTGGAGGTCCGGCGTCTGGATGGTGACGCCTATGTCGCCCATGCCCGCCACGACCTGCGCGCCGGTTTCGCCGCCGATCCGTTCCAGCAGGCTCGCTTCGAGGGCAATGATTTCGCCTTCATCCTCGACGGGACGTAACCCTCACCCCGCCCGTGCCTTCGCCGCCAGTCGCTCGCGGTTCAGCGTGTACAGGCCCGACGCCACGATGATCAGCGCCCCCAGCCATGTCCACCCATCCGGCAACTGCCCGAAGATAAAGAACCCGTAGAGCGTACCCCACAGCAGCAGGCTGTACTGCACCGGCGCGACCACCACCGCCTGCGCCGCATCCAGCGCCATGATGACCAGCGTTTCGGCCACCGCCGCCATCACCGCCATCGCGGCCAGCAGTGCGATTTCCTGCCATGTCGTGGGGGTCTGCCAAAAGAACGGCAGCGGAATGCACAGGATCGTCCAGGACACGATGGCGGTATAGGCCACCGTCGTCTGCGTCCCATCCTCCCCCGCCAGCACCCGCGACAGCACTTGGCGCAGCGCAAAGGCACAGGCGGCCAGCAGGATCAGTCCGGCGGCGGGGTGGATGACGCCCATGCCGGGGCGGATGACGATCAGCGTACCGATGAACCCCACCGTCACCGCCGCCCAGCGCCGCACGCCCACCGGCTCGCGCAGGACCAGCGCCCCCATCACCGTCACCATGAACGGCGCGACGAAGGTAATCGCCACGGCATCGGCCAGCGGCACGAACCCGACCCCGACGATGAACAGCGTGGCCGAGCACGCCGCCAGCGCCCCGCGCCCGATCTGCAAGCGCGGATGCGCCGAGCGCAGCACCCCGCGCCCCCGTATCGCGATCAGCACCATCACCCCGAATAATAGCCCCAACTGCCGACACCACACGATCTGCACCGGATGCAGTGTCTCCGTCAGCAGCTTGGCCATCGCATCGACGCCGGAGAACAGGAACATCCCCACCGCCATCAGCGCGATCCCGCGCAAACTATCGGTACGTTTCGGGGGCGACGCAGCCCGGACCGGCGAGATGGGAGCGAGGGCGATGGGGGTTCTCCGGATGGTTCCGGGAGTGACGTTAGTGGCGTGGGCGCGCGGCGTCTATATGGGTGTGGAGGGCGTTGCTGAGATCAATTATACGCGGTTGCGCATCTTTCCCGGTCTGCATGTCTTGCTTCGCAGGGTTTGGCCTGCGCTGTGATACCTATCCCGCTAAAGCATCGAGAACGGCGTCGGGGTGCTTATCCAGCACGCGCAACAGGTTGAGCGCAGGGCCAGCGATGCTGCGCCGTCCCTGTTCCCACTTCTTGTAGCCCGACAGACTCATCCCCAGCAGTGGAGCCATCTGCGCCTGCGTGAGTTTCGCACGTTTGCGCACCTCGCGCGGGTCAGGGTCCGGATAATGATGAACGCCGACCGGCGCGCCCTTGGCAATCGCGGCAGCCTCCTCCATCGCT
>CALJIU010000010.1 GCA_937974055.1 uncultured Neomegalonema sp.
ACCCGCTTCAACGCAAGCCTGTTTGTTCCGGGCCTCTCCAGTCGCGGCTCCGCCGCTCCCTACGAGGCCCGGAACAAACCACAATCGAAGCGGACAAATGATGTGCTACCAAAACCGGACAACTCTATCTGCTATCGACACCCCAAACATCACTCACGCATAGGGTGCATAAATCTTCATTAGTACAATCGAATGTGATATGCGTCATATTGGTCGCCTTGAGTCGGTTTAAGAATCGATTGGCGAATTAGGTGTGCGAAATCGGTATTTTCGGCACCGCTAGCGTAACAGAAGTCACGTTTTTGAGGGTATATTATGAATAATCGGCAGATCGGCGCTCATGGTGCACCGGGCAAAAATCCGGGGCTGTATCAAGTCAACGATTTCTCCAGCGAGCGGATTGACGAGGAATCGGATGGCCGTTTTGGACGCATGTTCGTCATCGGCGAAGGGACGACGGAGGATGGGGTTGAAAAGCTGCAACCCAATCCGTTGCCCCGGTACGAGCTGCGCCGTCTAGGGGCGAAGGGTGGGCCGCTGGAGCCGAAAAAGGGGCCGAGTGCGGGCAAACGCAACTCGCTGGCCCCGGCGGGGATCACGTTCCTTGGGCAGTTCATCGACCATGACATCACGCTGGACGTGCAGTCGAAATTCTCGTCACCGCAGATGAATGCGGCATTGGAGAATGCGCGCACGCCAAACCTCGATCTGGATTGCGTCTATGGCGGTGGTCGTGAGGCCAGCCCGTATCTGTACCAGACCAATGGCGAGGAATGGGAAAGTGCCAAGCTGATCGAGGGCGATGCGTTCACGGGGCCGGGTGAGGGGCGGTTTGATCTGCAACGCAACAACGCAGGCCGGGCGATCATCGGCGACCCGCGCAATGATGAGAATATCTTCGTCGCGCAGGTGCAGGCGGCCTTTATCCGGTTCCATAATAAATGCGTCGATTACCTGCACGCGAAAGGCCTGGAGAATGGTGAGGAGTTGTTCGAGAAGGCGCGGGACACGACCACGCATTACTATCACCGCATCATTCTGGAGGATTTCCTGTATCGCGTGATCGGGCTGGATATGCTGCAGGCCATCGCGACGCAGGGGCGGCAGTATTATTTCCCGAACGGGTTCGACGGAAAGGCGGGCTGGCCGGAGCGGCCCTTTATGCCTGTGGAATTCTCGGTGGCGGCCTATCGTTATGGCCATTCCACGGTGCGCGATGCCTATGTCGTCAATGCCGGGTCGGGGAATAAAAAGCTGTTCGATGAGGAACTGCGCGGGTTCCACGCGATCCCGGCGGGGCAGCTCTGCGATTGGGATTGGTTCTTTGTGGCGCAGGACAAGACGGCAGAGCAGTTCGCGCATAAGATCGATCCGTTCCTGCCTGATCCGTTATTCGAGTTGCCGGAATTTGCGGGTGGTGAACGCTCGCTGGCGTCGCGCAACCTGATGCGGGGGCGTATCTTCCGCCTGCCGTCGGGCGAGTCCATCGCCAAGCGGATGATCGAAGACGGGGTGCATATCGCCTATGGCCAGCCCATGACCGATGAGGACATGATGGGGCCGGATACGAAGGCCCCGAAGGAGATCAAGACGCTGCAAAACAGCCTCGCAGGGGAATACGCCCTGCCGGAGACGCCGCTATGGCTGTATATTCTCATGGAAGCGGGCACTTACGGCAAGGGCTTTGCCAGTGGTGATCTGCGCGAGGAATACGAGAAGAAGTCGACGGGCGGCGACCGGCTTGGCCCCGTGGGCGGGCGGATCGTGGGTGAGGTGCTGATGGGGCTGCTTGACCATTACCGCGATGCCACCGGCAAGGGGCTGGATTACGACCCGGATGTGCCGAATGGCGGTGATGGTATCGCGCTGGCTGGCATGAAGTTCGGGCCGCGCATGTCGATGCGGGCGATGATCGACTTTGCCTATGGCTAGCGCATCCTGAGTTTCATATGGTTCGGTCATCGTCGCGGCTGCACCGTGCAACGGTTGTTCCGACGATCCATTTCTCAACGCAAATGATTGTATAAGCTGAGAGATGGACCCTCGGAACAAGTCCGAGGGTGACCGTTTCATATAATTTTCAAAACGCTTTAAGGCGATTTGCGCTTGCGACATTCGCTGTAACGGGACCACGCGCCGCATCGTGTAGCGGGCGGCGCGTGCTACTCTGGATGCATGACAGAGTCACCCGACCTGACCGTCTATTACGACGGCACCTGCCCCATCTGCGGATGGGAAATCGACCTCTACGCAAAGATGCGGGGGGCGGAGCGTATTCACTGGTTCGACCTGACGGGGGCGGATGCGGCGGCGCTCGGCCCCGGCCTGACGCCGGAAACGGCGAAGGGCAAGTTCCACGTGCGCGATGCGGCGGGAACGCTGGTCAGCGGCGGGCGCGCCTTCGTGGAGATATGGGCGCGCCTGCCCGCCCTGCACTGGGCCGCGCGGCTGGGCCGGACGGCGATGGGCCGCTGGGTGCTGGAGCGGGCGTATCGGGTATTTCTGGTAATCCTGCCGACCCTGCGCAAGATGATGGGCGAGCGGAAGCCTCAACGCCGTTGAGAATAATTTGATTATAAATCCAGTATTAGGGTAATCATGGCTTATTAGGTCAGTATTGCTGTTACTTTTACGCCTATTTTTTATAGTCTGTGATAGTTATTGGCATCTGCAACTTATGCGGATAGTGTTGTTTTCAATAGGCTATTTCTACTTGAGGTTCTTCAAAAGCATTAGTTTTCTCCCTAAGGTGGTGATCGATGGATTTGTTGAGGGAATTGAAGATTATCGATGCCCCTGCCGAGTCGGCATTCGATAATCTGACGAAGTTGTCCGCCGATCTTTTCGACGTCCCCGTCGCTTTGATCAGTATCGTCGATTTCCACGGTGACAGACAATTCTTCAAGAGCAGTTATGGCTTGTCCGAGCCTTGGCACTCCTGCCGCGAAACGCCGCTATCGCATTCATTCTGCCAACATGTCGTGAGGACGGATGATGCGTTGGTCATCGGTGATGCCCGCATCGATCCCGACCTGAAGGACAATCTGGCGATCCACGATCTCGGTTTGGTGGCGTATATGGGCGTGCCGGTCTATGGGCCTATTGATGAGCCGGTAGGCGCGCTCTGCGTGATCGACAGCAAGGTGCGAAACTGGACCGAAGCGCAGGTCGTGAACCTGGAACGCCTTGCCAATGCGGTGACCGATCAGATCAAACTGCGTGCGGCCCGTCGTTGCGCCGACAAGAAAGCGTTGGAGGCGGATGCCGCCAACCGGGCGAAGACGTCCTTCCTCGCGACGATGAGCCATGAAATCCGCACGCCGCTGAATGGTGTGATCGGTATGGCATCGGCGCTCGCCGTTACGGAGTTGACGGAATCGCAGAGTGAGATGCTGACCGTCATCTCGAATGCGGGCGCGCATCTGGGCCATCTTGTCGATGATATCCTCGACCTGTCGAAGATCGAATCCGGTGGCATGACACTGGAGAACGAGGTTTTCCGGGGCGGTGCCCTGCTGAACGATGTATCTGCGATGGTGCGCGGCACCGCCGAGGCAAAGGCGCTGCGCTTGCTCACCGACATATCCACGCCGGTCGACCGGGAATTTCAGGGTGATGCACGCCGAATCCGGCAGGTCGTGATGAACATGATCTCGAATGCGGTGAAGTTCACCGACGAGGGGTCGATCACGATCCGCGCCGATATCGAAGCAAGCGAAGCTGACGGTGAAGCCCTCCTCGTGATCTCTATAACGGATACCGGGCCGGGTATTCCCGACGATCAGAAGCAGAAGATATTCGAGCGGTACGGTCAGGGGTCGCATACCAAGGCGCTGGAACGCGGCGGGGCCGGGTTGGGATTGTCGATATCCCGCGCGATCTGCACGTTGCATGGCGGCGATCTGGTGGTCGCGGACGCCGTGGGGTCGGGAACGGTCTTCACGGCGACATTCGCGGTCCAGAAGCATCGGGCGGCGGTCGCCGAAGCGTTCGTATTGCCGGAAACCGTTGGCAATGCCGACTTTGCCGATGTCCAGAGGCTGTTGGTCGCCGAAGACAATTCGATGAACCGGAAGGTCGTCGAAGCCCTGTTTAGCGCCTTCCCCGTCGAACTGGTCTTTGCCGCCGATGGCCGTGAAGCGTTCGATCTGCTCGATAGGGAGGATTTCGACGCGGCTCTGGTCGACATTAACATGCCGGTGATGAGTGGCATGGAATGCGTTCGTGCCTACCGGACGAGGGAAGCCGGCACACGGAGCGGGCGGCTTCCGATAATCGCGTTCAGTGCGAATGTCATGGAAGATCAGGTCGCGAGCTACATCGATGCCGGTTTCGACCGGCACCTGCCCAAGCCAATCGACCTGAAAGACGTTTCGAGTTGCCTCGCCTGGATCACGGAGAAGAACGCGCGGCTTCTAGCCTGAAGATCGTCACGCTTGACAGTTTCAGCCCCTCGCGGCACACGTAAAAGATGACGCCGCCCGCATACCGTGGGCGGCGCGTTTGTTTTTCTTGAAGGAGAAATGTCGTGATCGCTCCGGTGCTGCCAACTTACGCGCGCGCCCCGGTCGCCTTTGAAAAAGGCGAGGGGCCTTGGCTCTTCGACGAGGCGGGTGAGCAATATCTGGATTTTGGGGCAGGCATCGCCGTCTGCGCCCTGGGCCATGCTCATCCCAAACTCGTCGCCGCGCTGGAAGGGCAGGCCCGACGATTGTGGCATACCTCCAACCTTTACGGCATTCCCGGCCAGCAAGAACTGGCGGAACGGTTGGTGGAGGCGAGTTTCGCTGATACGGTGTTCTTCACCAATTCGGGGTTGGAGGCGATGGAATGCGCGATCAAGATGGCGCGCAAGTATCACTCGCATAATGGCGCACCCGAACGCTGGCGGATCGTGACCTTTGAGGGCGCGTTCCACGGGCGGTCGCTGGCGACCATTGCCGCCGCTGGTCAGGAAAAGCTGACCGCCGGATTCGGGCCGATGCCCGAAGGTTTCGACCATGTGCCCTTTGGCGACCATGACGCGCTGAAAGCGGCGATCACGGGCGAGACGGCGGCGATTTTGATCGAGCCGGTGCAGGGTGAGGGCGGTATTCGGCCCGTTCCCTATCAATGTCTGCGGGGCCTGCGCGAACTGTGCGACGAACACGGCATCCTGCTGATCCATGACGAAATCCAATGCGGTATGGGGCGGACGGGTCGGCTGTTTGCCCATGAATGGGCCGAAAGCGGTGCCCCCGATATCCTCGCCAGTGCCAAGGGGATCGGCGGTGGCTTTCCGCTGGGGGCGTGTCTGGCGACCGAGCGGGCGGCGGCGGGGATGACTGGCGGCTCGCACGGCTCGACCTATGGCGGCAACCCCTTGGCGATGGCCGTGGGGAACGCGGTGATCGAAGAGATGACCGCACCCGGCTTCATGGAGCATGTGGTCGAGATGGCGGGGCTGCTGCGCCAGCGATTGGCCGGGCTGGCAGACGAGTTCCCCGACGTGATCGCCGAAGTGCGGGGCGAGGGGCTGATGGTCGGGCTGCGCTTACAGGATGGCGTGGTGAATTCCGCGCTGGTGCAGGCCGCGTTCGAGCGACGGCTGCTGACCGTTCCGGCGGGCGATAACGTCGTGCGCATCCTGCCCCCGCTGATCGTGGAGGCCGAGCATATCGGTCAGGCGGTCGATACCCTGACCGATGCCTGCAAAGCCCTGCGTGACGGCGCAGCGGTTGCGGCGAAATAGAGGGCAACCCCATGACAGACGATC
>CALJIU010000011.1 GCA_937974055.1 uncultured Neomegalonema sp.
GGATTGGGAGCCGGTTTTCGTCGATTTCTTCGGCGGCGAGGGGCGCTCGCCCGATTTCAAGGCGCTGAACCCGATGGGCGAATGTCCGGTGTTGGTGCATGGCGATGTGACGATATCGCAATCGGGGGTGATGCTGGATTATCTGTCGAAGCAATTCGGCAAGTTCGGCCCTGCCAACGAAGAAGAGCACCGCGAAATCCTGCGCTGGGTCTTGTTCGAGAATCACAAGCTGAACAGCTTTCAGGGCATTTATCGCTTCATGCTGAACTTTGCGCCGGAGAAGGCGCGTAACGAGGCGGTGAACGGCTTTTTGAAGGGTCGCACGGTTGCGGCGCTGAAGGTGCTGGACGCGCATCTGGCGAACCGTGACTGGATCGCCGCCAACCGGGCCACCAGTGCCGATATCGCCTGCTCCGGCTATCTGTTCTACCCGCGCGAGGAATACCAATGGACCGATGACGAGCGGTTCCCGAATATCGAAGGCTGGATGGAGCGCGTCAAAGCGCTGCCCGGCTGGAAACATCCCTACGATCTGATGCCGGGGCATCCGCTTTGAGCCGGACGAGACATCTTTCACGCCCGGCTCCGGGCCTATACGAGAAGGGGCAGCCTTGGCCCGCTATCGCCGGTTCCGCCGCCCGATCCGCCGTTCGCGGTCGTCAGGTTGGCAGCGGAATACCGGGACGGCCCGATGAATTGTCGACAGGGCGGTCATTCCCTTACCGCTCTGACGTATCGGCCACCATTTCGGGTGGAAGGGTGTCGGGGACGTCATCCCATTGCATTCCCGGTGGCAGGGATTTGGCTGCGGTGTGCAGGAAGTACGTCTGGGCCGCGTCGCTTTTCCAGTCGAGGGACATGCCCTCCGGAACCCTGAAGACATTTATGGTGACGTGCCGCGTACCGTCGGCGTCGATTGTCTCCTCGCGCACCCGCACCTTCTGGAACCCTTCGGCGTCGGGCAGGGAGCGGCGTTCGCTCAGAACGCTTTGTGTTCCGTTCGCATGTTTAAAACGGGTCGTCGTGGCGGTCGAGCCATCGCCGAACGATTTCGATGTGTCGACGCGGGTCGTTCCGTTGCCGAGATCCGTTTCGTCCTGCGAGAGGACGGTGGAGGCGGAGTCGTCGTTGAAACCGCCGGGGGTCGGGCCGACGCTCGTCGATCTCGGTGCGCTGGATTGCGAGGAGGGCGGTGATGAATATCGTGACTGCATGAAGTCCACGAAGACCTTGCCGCGCGGAATCGTCTCTATGAACGGATACCCGGAAATACCATATATCGACATGCGGCCCTCCAACGCTTTCTGTATCGAAATGAACCATCTATCGGATGAAAAGTCACGTGAAAATAGACGTGCCGATAGGTTTATACTTCGTATAATCAGAGTTTTGTGCCTCCGTTTCTATGGCGATCCGTTCGAGAGAAGAACGTCGCCATGTACTATTCTGGGGTAAGTATGATCACAGAGCCGGATTGTCACCGACCCTTTAGCCAAACCGCCGCACTTCTGCGGCGAGGGAGACGACTATGACCCAAGAAGCATACATCTACGACAGCGTCCGCACCCCGCGCGGTAAGGGCAAGAAGGACGGGTCACTGCATGAGGTGACCTCGCTGAAATGCGCCTCCGCCGTGCTGGAGGCCCTGCGCGACCGGAACGATCTGGATACGTCGATGATCGAGGACGTGATCCTCGGCTGTGTGACGCCGGTGGGCGAGCAGGGGGGCGAGATCGCGCGGACGGCGGTGCTTCAGGCGGGCTATGACGAGAGCGTGCCGGGGCTGCATATCAACCGTTTCTGCGCCTCCGGCATGGAGGCGGTGAACCTAGCCGCGAACCAGATCAAGGGCGGGGCGGGCGATCTCTACGTCGCGGGCGGCGTCGAGATGATGAGCCGGGTGCCGATGGGCAGCGACGGTTTCGCCATCGCGGTCGATCCGATCCCGGCGATGAAGTCGTATTTCGTGCCGCAGGGTATCTCGGCGGATATTATCGCGACGAAATACGGGTTCTCGCGCGATGATTGTGATGCGTTTGCGGTGGAAAGCCAAAAGCGTGCGGCGGCGGCGTGGGAGGCGAAACGCTTTGAGCGGTCGGTGATCCCGGTCAAGGACATGAACGGCGTCACGATCCTGGACCATGACGAATACATGCGCCCCGGCACCGATATGCAGTCGTTGGGCGGGTTGAAGGCGTCGTTCAAGGATATGGGCGAGAACATGCCCGGCTTCGATGCCGTGGCCATGCTGAAATACCCTGAACTGGAGCGGGTGAACCATGTCCACCACGCAGGCAATTCGTCGGGTATCGTGGATGGGGCCGCCGCCCTGCTGATCGGGTCGAAGGAGGCGGGCGAGCGCATGGGCCTGAAACCCCGCGCGCGGATCAAGCATACGGCGAAGATCGGCACGGACCCGACCATCATGCTGACCGGGCCTGTGCCCGTGACCGAAAAGGTGCTGCGCGAGACGGGCATGAGCATCGAGGATTTCGATCTGTTCGAGGTGAACGAGGCGTTTGCCTCGGTCGTGCTGCGCTTCATGCAGGCGTTCAATGCCGACCACGCCAAGCTGAACCCCAATGGCGGCGCCATCGCGATGGGCCACCCGCTGGGCGCAACGGGCGCAATGATCATCGGCACGGCGCTGGACGAGCTGGAGCGTACCGGCGACGAGACGGCGCTCTGCACGCTATGCATCGCGTCGGGGATGGGGGCGAGCACGGTGATCGAGCGGGTTTAAGGATGCGAAAAATCGTCAAAAATGAACAAGTGGCGCGGGATGAGATCAAAGCTGGCCATGCTCGGAAAATCGTTCGTCACGATGATCGTATGAATTTGGCGAAAGACATCATGGATCAATACGACGATGCATTGAAAGAACTGGCCAAGAAGTGATGCGCGTTTCCCTCCCCCCTTGTGGGGGAGGGTCAGGGAGGGGGTTGGGAATGCCGAGGACTGCTATCGACCCCGAAATCCGCTCTCGCGCAAAGGCACTTCGCAAGAATGCGACGCCGCAAGAACGCCGGGTATGGCAGCGGCTTCGCGAGATCAACAAGCTGGGGATTTCCCGCTTTCGCCGACAGGCACCGATAGGACGATACATTGCCGATTTCGCATGTTTCCGTACCCGCATCGTCGTCGAGATCGACGGCTCGCAGCATGTGGACAGCGAGATGGACGGGATACGCGATCACTGGTTGAGGAATGAGGGCTTCCGGGTTCTGCGGTTTTGGAACACGGACGTAAATGACAATCTGGACGGGGTGGCGGAAGCGATTGCGCTTGCTGCGAGAACCCCTCCCCCGGCCCCTCCCCACGAGGGGGAGGGGAGCGCGCCGCACGACGAGGAGAAAACGAAATGACCAACTGGAAATACGAAACCGATGGCGATGTGGCGATCATTACGTGGGACATGGAAGATCGGTCCATGAACGTGATGACGGCGGATGTGATCCGGGAACTGGATACGCATGTCGATGCGGTGCTGGCGGATGACAGTCTGAAAGGCGCGGTCATCACC
>CALJIU010000012.1 GCA_937974055.1 uncultured Neomegalonema sp.
CTGCGATGACCTGTCCAGACAGTTCAATGGAGCCGATTATGAACCCCGAAATCTGGATTGCCCTCGCCGCCGCCAACTTCTTCTCCGCCGTTTCACCCGGCCAAAATGTTGCCCTTGTAGGGTCTGCCACCGCGCGTGGCGGGCTGGCGGGGGGGATGGCCGCGACGGGCGGTATTCTCGTGGCGGAGATCGTATGGTCCATCTCCGCCCTGCTGCTGGTCATCGGATCGCGCGAAGCCAGCCCTGTGCTGTGGAATGGGTTGCAAATGGGTAGCGGCCTGTTTCTGCTGGTCTTTGGCATCCGATCATGGAGGGCCGTAACGAATAGCCCGGCAAAAGCCGCATCGACCGGCGCACGCCACGGGTGGATAGCGATACGCGGGTTTTGGATTGGACTGGCCAATCCCATCACCTTGATCTTCTTCCTATCGCTTTTCCCGGTTCTCGTGCCGTCGGATATCGCGCAGATTAGCCCGGCCTTGATCGCCTTCTGCGCATCGGCGATCGTGATATCCGCCGCCGCCGGGCTGGCACCTTATCTGGCGGTATCGGGCCTATTGGCGCGGCAAGGTTTGGGGCGTGTGTTGGAACGGGCCAGCAGCGGGGCGTTGGTTCTGTTGGGAGCGTTGGTGATCCTGCGGTTCTTCGTCTGAACGTTGGGCATCGCCATGGGTAGACGTTTACACGATAGTACAGCCTGATACGATTGAAAGACGGGTGAGTACGCATTGCGGATAAATGATTGGAAATGAAGTGAAAATATCGCGTATCGCTCTCGGATGCCTGTTCGCCGGGGTGGCCTCTGCCGCCCAAGCGCAGGGCATCGCCTGCGAAGTCGCCTCGATAGAGGGCACGAACGCCGAAATCTGGCGCGCGGGGGGTGCGATACCGGCCACGGTAGCAATGCCGGTCGATGCGGGCGATCAGGTACGCACCCGCGCCGATAGCCGTGTCACGCTGTCCTGCACCGGCGATATGCGGATCACGGTCGGGCCGGATACGACGCTCGATCTGGGCCGCATGGGGGGCGGGGATGTGGGATGGGCGGTCTTCCTGCTCGATGGGATTGCCGGATTCCTGCGACCCCTGTTCGGAACGGATCGTTTCGAGGTGCGGACCCCCTCCGCCGTTGCGTCGGTCCGGTCGACCGAATGGATCGTGACGGTCAAGGCGAATGCAACGGCGGTCTTCGTGGAAGACGGCGGCGTTGCGGTGGCCGCGCGTAGCGGGGGGGCGCTGCTGACACCGGGCGAGGGGATCGACATTACCGCAGACGGCACCGCCGGGCCGGTCAAGACATGGGGCGCGGGCCGCGTTCGCCGGGTCAGAGATCGCCTTGGACAATCCTCCGAATGAGTTTTTCGAGGGTCGCCGCCCTCTTTGCCGTGATCGTTGCGCTCGCAATCGCCATCTGGCGACCCAGCGATACGGGGGGGATCGTCACGGCGTTGGAAGGGCGAACGCTCGATGCCCGCTTTGCATTGCGCGGGGTTCGGGATGCGCCCCCCGGCGTGATGATCATCGGCATCGACGACGCGACGCTGGCCAGCCTCGATGCGTTTCCGCCGCCGCGCGATGCGCTCGCGCAGGCGGTGACGGCGGTGCGGCAGGGGGGTGGACAAGGCACCGCGTTCGACCTGTTGCTCAGTGGCGAAGGACGGGGCGATGCGGTTCTTTCGCGGATGCTGAGTGAGGGAAGCGATGTGATCCTCGCCGCGTCACTGTCGCAGAAGTTCCTCGCCGCCGACCCGATAACGGCGCAGGCCGCGTCGCGCAGTGCGCTGGCGCTGGTGACGAATACGCCCGGCGATACCACCCCCGTCGGTATCCTCGGCCCCGCCCCGGAGTTTGCCCGGCATGCAACCCTTGGCCATGTGAACGTGGTTCGTGAAACCGATGGCGCGTTGCGGCGCATACCGATGGCGCGGGCGGCGGCTGATGGCATCATATTGCCCGCGCTGCCGCTGGAGGCCGCCCGGCGGATGGCGGGGCTGGAGCGGGGGGCGCTACGCCTCGATTGGGGGAAGACATTGCATTTCGGGGGGCGCTCCATCGCGCTCAATCGTGATAACGAGGCGGGCATCAACTTCTACGGCCCGCGTGGCGCGGTCGAGACGATATCACTGGCAGAGGCGATTACAGGAGCGGGGGCGGTGCGAATGGCGGGGCGGATGGTCTTCGTCGGGGCGACCGCCGAAGGATATGGCGATACCTTCGCGACGCCATTCGACCGATCCTTGCCGGGGGTCGAGGCGCTGGCCACGATGGCCGCGAACCTGCTGGACGGGACGCATTTGCGGCGGGATGGGGCGACATGGGGGGCGGATATCGTGCTGGCCGTGCTCGCCGCCTTCACCTGCGTCTTCGCCGCGTCGAGGGCGAAACCGATTTGGGCGGTGGGGGGGACCGTCGCCGTCTGGGCCGGGGTATTGGCCATCGTTCAGGGGGCGTTCGTGCAGTCGATCTGGCTGGACGGGGTGACGCCGCTGGCGGCGCTGGCGGTGGCGACGCTGGCCGGGGGCGGGGCGCGGTGGATGGATCACCGGCAACGCGCCGCCAATCTGTCGCATTACCAATCGCCGTTCCTGTCCGAGATCCTCGCGGCCAGTGCCCGGCCCGGTTTCGACGGACGGGTTCAGAAGGCCGCCGCGCTGTTCGTGGATGCCGCCGATTTCACCGCCCGTACCGCTAGGCTCGGACCCGTGCGCACGACCGCGTTCCTGCGCGGGTTCCATGCCGCCGTGGAACGCGCCGCCATCGAGACTGGCGGGGTGATCGAGAATTACGCGGGGGACGGGGCGATGATCTGCTTTGGCTTGCCCGACCCCCAACCGGAAGATGCCCGCAACGCGCTCCGCTGTGCCGAGCGCCTGTTCGCGGAGATCGACGCCCTGAGCGCCCGCGAGGTCGCGGGTGGCGACGCACCGCTGACCATCCGCATCGGGGCGCATTGGGGGGATGTGTCGGTTGCGGTGCTGGGGGGGCATGACCACCGCCACGTCACGCTGGTCGGTGATATCGTCAATCTTGCCAGCCGCTTGCAGGAAACCGCCAAGCAAATCGGGGCCGAATTGGCCGTGTCCGACGCCCTGGTCGCGGCGGCGGGTGGCGGCGAGGATTATGGCCTCGCCCCCCATGGCCCGCACTCCATGCGCGGCAGTGATGTGCCGCTGGACGTATGGGCGCGTATGCCCGGAAGGGTTGAACGAAGACTATCAAGGACTTGAATACGGCGCGCGGTGTTCTTGCACCTATGCATCGCCACCGCTTACGCTATGCCACCGACACGCACCGCCGGATCGATTGCGGATAGGAGGATATGCGATGAGTGCCACCGGATGATTGCCCCTTGGTTGCTAGGGTTGGCCGTGGCGGGTGCTTCCGCCTGCTCGATGGCCTTGGAGATTGCAGCAGGCCGTATGATCGCGCCCTATGTCGGCATGTCGCTGTATAGCTGGACGGCGGTGATCGCGGTGGTGCTGGCCGGATTAACGCTCGGCCATTGGATCGGCGGTCGGATGGCCGATGCACCGGGCGAGACGCCCCGGCGGGTGCTCGGCGGGGCGCTGGCCTTTGCCGCAATATTCAGCCTCGCCACGATCCCCTTGCTGCAAATGGTGTCGGGAGCGGCGGTGGCGACTGGCGGGCCGGTTTGGGGGACGGTTTTGATCGTCGCGCTGGTCTTTGGCCTGCCCAGTCTGCTTGCGGGTACGGTTGCGCCGCTTGCCACGGTATTGGCCTTACGGGGGGCAAGCGAGGGTAATGAAGGGCGTATTCTGGGGCGTATGTTTGCCCTCGGCGCGGGGGGTGCGATCCTCGGCACGCTCTGCGGTGGCCTGCTGCTGATCCCGATGCTTGGCTCGTTTTTGACCGTAACGGTGATTGCGGGCCTGTACGGATTATTCGCCGTGCCCTTCATCTTCGCAGGGCGCAAAGCCGTACTCGTTGCGATTGGCGGGGTTGCGCTCGTCACGACCGGGGCGGGGTGGACGGCACAGGCGCTGTCGCCCTGCGACCGGGAAAGCGGCACTTTCTGTATGAGGGTCGATCCATTGCCCGATGGGTCGCGTGTGCTGGCGTTGGATCATCTGGTTCATGGTGTGAATCACCCGGATGACCCGACCCGATTGGTCAGCCCGTATATCGCTTTGATAGACCGCCTCGCCGAAGTGCGGTACGGGGCGGATGGCCCCTTGCAGGCGTTCTTTCTGGGCGGTGGAGCCTATACCCTGCCCCGCGCTTGGGGGGCAAAAGGATGGGGCGGCGCGCGGCTGATTGCGGAGGTCGATCCGGCGGTGACGGCACTGGCCGCCGACCGGCTGTGGCTCGACCCCGCCAAGCACGATATCCGGCATGGTGACGGGCGGGTCGTTCTGTCCGAACTGCCACCGCAGGCGCGGTTCGACGCCATTGTCGCGGATGCTTTTGCGGATGTCTCGGTGCCGCCGCATCTGGTGACCGATGAATTCCATGCGCAGATCGTCAGCCGCCTGTCCCCGGACGGATTCTACGTCATCAATATCGTTGATCGCTTGCGTCAGCCCCGGTTCGCGACATCGCTGGCCCATACGTTGTCGCAGCGGTTTGCCAGTGTCGAGATGTGGCTGGATGCCTCGACACTTCGGCAGGGCGAGACACGGACGACATGGGTGGTCGTTGCCAGTGCACGGCCCACAAAGACAGATCGCCTGCGGGCGACGGATGGCACGGATCGGGAATGGACGCGCGTGCCGACGGATCGGATGATTGCGGCGGTTGGTGCGCCTATGCTGCTTACCGATGACCATGCGCCCGTCGCGCGTCTGCTGGGCGCGTTGCTGACCGATGGTGCGCTGGCTGAATAAGGTTACAGCTGCCAGCGCCATAAGGCCGGTACGAAGCGGTAGGCGCTGCCCTGCCGCGCGACATGGCCCAACCCCGGAAACGACAGGTGATAGGCAAGGATCATCGACCGGCCCGTCGCGGCGAGATCGAGAACCTTGCGGCGTGACGTTTCGGCTATTTTCGGGTCGAGATCGGTTCCCGGCCACCATCCCGGATGCTGAAAACTGACATAAGGATGGGTCGTCGTATCGGCGGTAATGATCAGGGTTTCCCCGCCTTCCTTGACCATAACCGACCCATGGCCGGGCGTATGCCCCGGCGTGTCGAGTACGGTGATGCCGGACGCGATTTCATCCCCTTCGGCGGTCAGCGTCACCGTATCCGCGATCATGGGCAGGCGGCGCGATGCCCCGGCGGCAAAGCTTTGGAACATCTCAGGTAATGTCTCGACCGCCCTATCGCCGGACCAAAATTCCCATTCGGGTTTGGAGATGAAAAACTGCGCATCGGGATAGAGCGGATCGTCGAAATCGTCGATTAGACCCCACAGATGATCGGGATGCGCGTGAGTGATGACGACCTTGTCGATATCCTCCGGTGCATACCCCGCCGCCTGCATATTTTCGATCAATTTGCCCGCGCCATCGAGGAAATTTCCGCCACCGCCAACATCGACGAGGATCAATTCCTCGCCGGTATTGATCAGCGGAATATTGACGTGGCTGGTGCGAAATTCGGGATCGAGGAAATTTGCTTCGAGGTAGCGTTTCACTACGTCGCGCGGTTGGTTCTGGGCGATCAGGTCGGTCGGCAATGTGTAGGAGCCATCGCTGAGGATCGTGATCTCGTACTCGCCAAGCATGAAACGGTAATAGCCGGGTACTTGCGTCCCTTGCATCTCCGCCGCCGACCATGCCGGACCGCTCGCCCCGGCAAGGGTCAATGCCGCCGTACCGCTACCGATCATCCCGCGCCGCGTTACCCCAAGATCATCCGCCATCGACCTTCTCCACGATTGCATTCGCAAACATGAATACGTTATTCGGGGCGGATATTCCAGCCTAGAGATTGCCCCCTAGTCGTAGCTGAGGCCCGTCGCCTTGCCCCGGAAGATCGTGTAGGCCAAGGTCGTGTAGGCAATGATGATCGGGATCACGATGCACGCGCCGACGAGAATGATGAACAGGCTTTCCGGCGCGCTGGCCGCTTCGTAGATCGTCAATTGATCCGGCACGACATACGGATAGAACGAATACGCCATGCCCACGAAGCCGAGCGTAAACAGCACGCTGCTGGCCAAGAACGGGATCCAGCTCCACCGATCCGCGCTGTCGGGCAGATGGCGCAGCGAAAGCCACAAGACCCCGACCAATCCCGCCGACATCAATGGCAGCGGCAGCAGGAAGGCGAATTCCGGCAGCGAGAACCATTTATCGAAGATGCGCGCATTGACCAGAGGCGTGGCGAGCGAGATGGCCCCCAGACCGACCACCACCCCCGGCAGGCCACGCTTTGCCCACAAGACCGCCTTGCGCTGAAGGTCGCCCTCCGTCTTCATCAGCAGCCACGTCGCGCCGATGAAGGCGTAAGCTCCGGTGAGGCATACCGCCGTCAGCAAGGCAAACCCCGTGGTAATCTGCGTCGATTGCAGGCCCATGATGTAGACGCCGAGCATGTAACCCTGCGACAGCGATGCCAGCAGCGACCCGGCGACGAAGGCGGCGTTCCACTGCCGTTTGCCACGTGCCGTGTCGGTCTTTCCCCGAAACTCGAAGGCGACGCCGCGCAGGATCAGGCCGATCAGCATCGCGAAGACCGGCAGATAGAGCGCGGTGAGGATCGCCCCATGGGCGGATGGAAAGGCCACCAGCAGCAACCCGACGGCCAGCACCAGCCACGTCTCGTTCGCATCCCAGAACGGCCCGATAGAGGCGATCATCGTGTCCTTTTCGTCATCCGTGGCGAAGGGCATCAGCAGCCCCACGCCCAGATCGAAACCGTCGAGGACGACGTAGACGAGGATCGAAAACCCCATCAGTGCGGCGAAGATTACCGGCAGGGTCGTCTCTGGCGAAGGGATCATGTCCATCAAGGTTACTCCGCCGGTACGGCATGGGGGTTGGGGGAGCCGACGACATCGGCGCGGCCACCGGCACGGGGCATGTCCGCCACTTTCTCACCCCGCGCGGCGCGTGTCGCCAGCCCGAAGATCGTCATGATATAGGCCACCAGCAGAATGCCGTACATGGCGAGATAGGCGGTCAGCGTACCCGCGACATAGGGGGCGGGCACATCGGCCACGGCCTCGTAGGTCGTCATCACGCCCTGCACCAGCCACGGCTGTCGCCCGATCTCGGTCGTGTACCAGCCCGCGAGGGTGGCTAGCCAGCCGGAGAAGGTCATCGCGACCAGCGGGATCAGGATGATCTTGCCCAGACCATCGACGCCGCCGTGACGGATCATGCGGTATGAGGTGAACCACGACAGCATCAGCATCGCGATGCCCGTCGCGATCATCACGCGGAATGACCAGAAGACAGGGGTGACCGGCGGATGCAGTACCGTGCCGTCCTCTGCCACGAAGTCGTTCAGGCCCGGCACGACGCCATCGGCCTTGTGCTTGAGGATGATGCTGGCCAGTGATGGGATGCCGATCTCGTAGTCGTTCGAGCGAGTTTCCTCGTTCGGAATGGCGAATAGCACGAGGGGCACGTTGCCCCGCGTTTCCCAGTTGCCTTCCATCGCGGCGACCTTCTGGGGCTGATGCTCCAGTGTATTGAGGCCGTGCATGTCACCGGCGAAAATCTGCATCGGGATCAGGAGCGCGGCCAGATACACGCCGGTCTTCATCGTCAGTCGCACGCCGGGGGTGCGGTCACCGATCAGGCGGCGATAGGCCGAGACGCCGGCCAGCAGGAACGCGACCGTCAGGCCACTCGCCAGCAGCATATGCGTCAGGCGGTAGGGCAGCGACGGGTTGAAGATGATCGCCCACCAATCGGTCGCATGGGCAACGCCGTCGATCATCTCAAAGCCCTGCGGCGTGTGCATCCAAGAGTTCAGCACGATAATCCAGAACGAACTCATGGTCGTGCCGAAGGCTACGAGGAAGGTCGCGGTGGTGTGCAGCCAGCCGGGAACGCGGCGGAAGCCGAACAGCATGATCCCCAAGAACGCCGCCTCCAAGAAGAACGCCGTCAGGATTTCATAGGCAAGCAGCGGCCCGGCGATATTGCCGACCTTTTCCATGAAGCCCGGCCAGTTGGTGCCGAACTGGAAACTCATGGTGATGCCCGATACGACGCCCAAACCAAAGCTGAGGGCGAAGACCTTTACCCAGAACCGATACGCCGCCATCCAGCGGTCATCGCCGGTCGCATTGAAGCGCAGCCGGAAGAACAACAGCACCCAACCAAGGGCAATCGTGATGGTCGGGAACAGGATGTGGAACGAGATATTCGCGGCAAACTGGATGCGCGATAGTATGAGGGTGTCCAGCGATTCCATGGTCAGGCCCCTTTTTCGGCGGTGGTCTTATCGGTGGATTTGCGGCGACCAACCATCGACAGGATGTCGGCCTTGCCAGCAAGTTTTTGGATTTTCGCACCCAAGGCGAGAAGCTGCTTGAGGCGTTCTGTTTCCAGCCGGTTCATGTCGTCGTACCAGCCGGTCAGCAATTCGATCAGTTCGCGCAACTCGGACAGGCGCTCATGCGCGTGGCGGTCGGCGGCGCTGTCGGGGGTCTGCATTTCCAACTCGCGCAGTTTGCTGAGGGTCGGGTCGATTTCGCGTTTCTTGCGCTCGGCGACGAGGATGCGGACGATTTCCCACAGGTCTTCGGGGGTGGTGAAATAGTCGCGGCGGTCATCGGGCAGATGCTTCATCCGCACGAGGGACCATGCCTGCAATTCCTTCAATCCCATCGAGACGTTCGAGCGGGAGAAGCCCAGCTTTTCGACGATTTGGTCGGCGTTCAGCGGCTGATCGCTGAGGAACAGCACGGCGTAGATCTGCCCCACCGTCCGGTTGATGCCCCAGCGAGACCCCATCTCGCCGAAATGCAGAACGAATTCCTGCTGTATGGAAGAAAGGTTCATGGCTGCCTGTGCCGATCCAAGTAATTTCAGTAATTCTTGAAATCATAGATATTGGCAGAACCCGCATGATCAAGCTGATAGAACATCATGTCGCATGTTGGGCGCTTTCGCACCGCCAATGCCGCATGGGTCAGCCCGTAGCGTACCTGTATCGATGACGTCCCTTTTCCGCACGTTATACGGTCTAATCGCTTCAGGCCGATCTGGTTCCACGCAAACCGCTCGTATTGCTAAAATACCCGCTATTTCGTGGAATCGAGCGCAGATATCAGGCTTCTGCTGCGTCATGCTGCCCGTTGCGCCGGGGAGGGTCAAAAAACAGTATATACACCTGTCTTACATATACCTTTCGTTAGGCCACGAAATCGTAGACAGAATGAGGACGGGACTGGGGCGCGCATGGCACTGACACTGGCACAGATCGAGGGGGTTGCGCCGGATCAGGCGTCATTAAAGGCCGCTTCAAAACTGATGAAGGTCGCCAAATGGCCTGTGCGCAGCGTTGATGCGAGCGGCCCGCTGATGTGGGGCGAATGTCAGGGATCGGGCGCGAACCCCTATCGCGTGATCGTGGATCGCAACGATCTTGGCTATAAATGCACCTGCCCCTCGCGCAAGTTCCCCTGCAAGCACGCGCTGGCCTTGATGTGGATGTATGCCGATGATGCCTCGGCTTTTGGCGAGGCGGCAGTTCCCGAATGGGCGGCGGAATGGGTGGGGCGGCGGCGCAAAACCGCCTCGACCGCGCCCTCGCAACCCGAACGCGCCACGGGCAAGAGCATCAGTGGTGCCGCCCTGCCCGATGCTGACGCCGATGCCGCGCCCTCGCCCGAAGACATCGCAAAACGGGAGAAGGCGGCGGCCAAGCGGCGGGAGGCAACCCGCGCGGGCGTCGAACCAGCCACCCATGACTTAGAAATCTGGATCGGTGACCAATTGCGTGCGGGCCTGTCGACCTTTCTGGCCGATGCCACCGACCGCTGCCGCCGCATCGCCGCGCGGATGGTCGATGCCAAGGCGACGGCGCTGGCCGGGCGCATCGACGAGCTACCCGCCCGCCTGCTGAACCTGCCCGCCGAGGATCGCGTGGATGCGGCGATATCGGAACTGGGCAAGCTGGTGCTGCTGGTGCGGGCATGGCGGGCGAACCCCGACGACCCCGAACTGCACCGCGCCATGATCGCCGCCGAGACGCGCGAACAGATCTTTGCCGCCCCCGATGCACCGGAGGTCACCTCGGTCTGGGAGGTGGTCGGCGACCGGGTGACGACGCGGCGGGACGGGCTGATCTCTCAGGCGACATGGCTGCTGAACCTTGGCGCGGGTCCGGGGTTTGCGCTGCTGCTGGATTTCTTTCCCGCCAATGCGAATAAGCGCACCTCGCCCTTTGCCCATGGCGAGCAATTCAACGCGACCCTGCGTTACTATCCCGCCCGCGCCCCCCTGCGCGCCCTGATCGCGGATCGGTCGCCGGTGACGGAACGGGTGGAGGCATGGCCGGATCACCATGCGATACAGGCGCAGATCGCGGCCCATCAGGACGCCGCGCCGTGGAGCCTCGACACGCCCCTCCTGCTGCCCGCAGGTCGGGTGATGGAGGCGGCAGGCCGGTGCTGGTGGGCGGGGGGCGAGCAGGCGTTGCCCCTGAGCACATCGCCCGACCCGGTGGCGCGCGGCACGGCGCTGACCGCCTTGGCCGGGGTCTGGAACGGCTTTGCCTTCGATGCACTGGGCGCGACCTCGGACATGGGAAGGATCGCCTTCGATGCATGAGATCGAGCGCAGCATGGTGGCAATCAAGGGCCGCTGGATGACGGGGATGGAAGCGGCAAGCGCCGCGCCGCCCGCGTGGAAGCCTATGCTGGACGGTCAGGGCGATGCCGAATTGCGGCTGCTGGCATTGATGGGGCAGGTGACGCGCGTGGCGATGCGGCCCGTGCCGGGCGAGGCGCTGGTGCCCCCTCCCCTGCTGCCGGTGCTGGCGCTGCCGGGGATGCCGGAACCGGCGCGCATCCGCTTTCGTCAGGTGATGACCAACCGCAAGGGCAAGGCCGAGGAGATCGCCCCCGCGCTATATCTGGCCGCTGCACGCGGCTATGCGGTTCACCCGGCGGACTGGATGCCCGGAACGACCGATACCACCGCCCCGGCGCTGTATGCCCCGTGGATCGACTGGCTGGGCGGGGCGGCGGGGCAGGCGCATACCGATGTGCTGACCGCCGAGACATGGGATACGTGGTACCCGTCGGAACGGCGCGCGGCGCTGGCGACGATGCGCTGCACGGACCCGGCAGCGGCGCGCAGCCTGATCGCGGCAAAGGCGGGGGATGTAGCCGCCGAGGAGCGGGTAAAGCTGGTGACGATCTTGGCCAAGGGCCTGTCCGACGCGGATGCCGAGTTTCTGGAGACATTGGCCAAGGATCGATCGGGCAAGGTCAAGACGCTGGCCGCCAACCTGCTGGCCCGTCTGGGCCGAGGCGAGGGGAGCGACGAGGATGTCGCCGAACTGGCCGATATGCTGGAGATGACGGGCGGTGTGCTGCGGAAGAAGACCTTCGGGCCGAAAAAGCTGAAGAACGATGTGCAACGCAAACGGCGGGACACGCTGTTCGCGCAGGTGCCATTGGCGCGGCTGGCGGGGGCGTTCGACCTGTCGCAAGCGCAGGCCACCGCGTTGTGGGACATGACCCGCGACGCCCGCGCGACCCGCGCCTTCGCCGGGATGGTTGCGGCCAGTGGGGCCGATGCCGTGCAGGCCCCGCTGGCGCGTCGATTGTTCGAGGCTGGGTACGGATACCTCGCCGCCGAGGCCTTGACCGCGCGCCTGACCCGGCATGACCGCGCCGCCATGCTGCCGGAGGTCATCGCCCATGACGGCCCCGACTTCGCCCCGTCGCTGGATATGGCCGGGGCCGATCTGGGGGGCGTGTCGATGGCGGTGCTGGCCCGGTCGGACGGGATGAAGACGCTGACGACCGCCCTGAAGACCGCCCTGCGCGCCCAATCCGACGATTGGCGCACGAATACGGCCCTCGCCCAAGGGATGCGCGCGCTGGGGCTGCTGGCCGACCATGCGACCGCGCGGGCGTTGCTGGAACAATTCATCGGTCTTGGCCTGATTTCCGCCGATCCGAGACTGGACCTCCTTCATTTCAATGCCGCCCTGCCACAAAGGACCGACCCATGACCGAGACGACCCTGCGACTGCCTGTCGAGAAGACCTATGCGGCGGAGATCGAGGCGCTGCGGGGGGTGGATGGCGCGCGGCCCCCCGGTTGGGAGATGACGCCACGGGCGGTGGTGACGTATCTGCTGGGCGGCGAGGCGAATGGGACCGAGATCACGGCGAAATACGTCGGCGACCGGCGGTTGATCGAGACGGCGGTGGCGACGCTGGCCACGGATCGGGCGCTGCTGCTGCTCGGCGTTCCCGGCACCGCGAAGTCGTGGGTGTCGGAGCATATCGCCGCCGCCGTGACCGGGGATTCGACCATGATCGTGCAATGCACCGCCGGGACGGACGAAACGCAGGTGCGTTATGGCTGGAACTACGCGCAATTGCTGGCCAAGGGGCCAAGCCGCGAGGCGCTGGTGCCGACCCCGCTGTTCCGGGCGATGGAGACGGGGAAGATTTGCCGTCTGGAAGAACTGACGCGCATGGGGTCGGACGTGCAGGACACGCTGATTACCGTGCTGTCCGAAAAGATGATGCCGATCCCGGAGCTGAACGATGCGGTCTATGCCGCGCGGGGCTTTAACATCATCGCCACGGCGAACGACCGGGACAAGGGGGTCAACGACCTGTCGGCGGCGCTGAAACGGCGGTTCAACGTCGTGGTGCTGCCGCTGCCGTCGGATATGGAGAGCGAGATCCGCATCGTGACCAAGCGGGTGGGAGAGATGGCGCAATCCCTCGACCTGCCGCTGCCGAAGAACGCGGCGGAAGAGATTGCGCGGGTCGTGACGATCTTTCGCGAATTGCGCGGCGGCGAGACGCTGGACGGGAAGACCGCGCTGAAGGCACCGTCCGGGTCGCTGTCGACGGCGGAAGCGATTGCGGTGATGGTCGGGGGTCTGAGCCATGCGTCGTTCTTTGCGGATGGGTCGCTATCGGCGGAAAGCCTTGCGCCGACCGTGCTGGGGGCGGTGGTGAAAGACCCGGTGCAGGATAAGGCCGTGCTGGCGGAATATCTGGAAACCGTGCTGAAGAAGCGGCGGGATTATTCGGATTACTATTCCGAGATGAGCGGGATGGTGTGATGGGGTTGGCGTGCTGTCATCGTCGGACTTGTTCCGACGATCCATCTATCAACGAAATCAACTGGATGGACCCTCGGAACAAGTCCGAGGGTGACCGTGTTCATTGTCGAGATATCGACGCATGACCGCCGCCGTCCATTATTTCGGCATCCGCCACCACGGTCCCGGCTCGGCGCGGGCGCTGATGGCGGCGCTGGATGCGCTGGTTCCGTCGCATGTGCTGATCGAAGGACCCGCCGATTGCTCGGACCTGTTGCCGCTGCTGGCCGATCCGGGGATGGTGCCGCCGGTGGCGTTGCTGGCCTATGCCGAGGATGCGCCGGAGAGCGCGAGTTTCTGGCCTTTCGCGGATTATTCGCCGGAATACCAAGCCGTCCTCTGGGCCGTGCGGAACCGCGCGGAGATGGCGCTGATCGACCTGCCGGTAAGCTGGCGCGTGCCGCCCAAGGACACGGGCGAGGTGGTCGAAGCGGAAGCCGCGCCGGAGGCGGGCATCGAGGCGGCACCGGAAAATCCGCTGCTGCATGATCCCATCGGCGCGCTGGCCGCCGTCGCCGGGTATGACGATGGCGAAAGCTGGTGGCGCGACGTGATCGAGGAAAACCCGGAGCCGGGGCCGGTCTTCGCCGCCGTGGCCGATGCGATGCACGCCGTGCGCGCCGAAACCGCCCCGCCCGAACCGTTCGAGGCCGCGCGCGAGGCGCATATGCGGCTGGAAATTGCCCGCATTCGCAAGGACGCGACCGGGCCGGTGGCCGTGGTCTGCGGCGCATGGCACGTACCGGCATTGCAGGAAAAACACGCGCTGAAGGATGACCGGGCGCTGCTGAAAGGCGCACCCAAACGCAAGATCGCGGCAACATGGGCACCGTGGACCTCGCCCCGGCTGGCCACGGGCAGCGGCTATGGCGCGGGGGTCACGGCCCCCGAATGGTGCGGGCATCTGTGGACCGCCCCGCCCGATACGGTGGCCATACGCTGGCTGGGGCGGATCATAGAGCTGTTGCGCGAGGACGGGCATATCGTCTCGACCGCATCGCTGATCGAGGCGCAACGGCTGGGCCATACGCTCGCCGCCCTGCGGGACCGCCCCGCGCCGGGGTTCGAGGAATTGCGCGATGCGACGGTGGCGTGCCTGTGCCACGGTCAATGGACACAATGGCACAGCATCGCCGCCCGCCTGCTGATCGGGGATACAGTCGGTGAAATCCCCGAAACCGTGCCCCGCGCGCCCCTGCTGGAAGACCTGGCCCGCCAGCAAAAGAAAGCGCGGCTCAAGCCCGAAGCCCTGGACAAGGACATATCGCTCGACCTGCGCACCGATAGCGGGCTGTTCCGCTCGACCCTGCTGCACCGCCTCACCATCCTTGGGGTGCGCTGGGGCGAACAGACCGATCCGGGGCGCAGCCGGGGGACGTTTCGCGAGCGGTGGCGGCTTCGCTGGGAACCCGAATACGCGGTGGGACTGGTCGAGAATATCGTCCACGGACCCACCATCGAACAGGCGGCGCGCGGCAAGACCATCGCGGCCCTGCGCGACACCCGCGCGCTGAACGCTCTGGCGCAACTGACCCGCGATGCAATGACCGCGCAACTGCCCGATGCGGTGACGGTGGGCATCGCGCGATTATCCGACCGGGCAGGGGTGACGGATAATTGCGGCGAGCTGCTGACCACCCTGCCGCCGCTGGCCGATCTGGTGCGCTATGGCGAGGCGCGGGCCACCGACACGGCGAGCATGGAAGACCTGCTGCGCCGGATCGCCGTGCAGGGGGCGCTGGCCCTGCCCTATGCCGTGCGGTCGCTGGACGAGGCAGCGGCGCGCATGATGACCGATGCCGTGCGTCAGGCAGACGGGGCCATACGGCTGGCCGAATTGGGCGTGGATGACCTGACGGTGTGGGAAGACGCGCTGGAAGCGTTGCTGACCGACGCGCAAGCCTCGCGGCTGGTGGCGGGGGCGGCGGCGCAATTGCTGTTCGCCGCCGACCGGCTGGAACCGGAGGAGGCCAGCGACCTGCTGGGGCGGATGCTGTCACCGGGGGTCGAGGTTGCCGATGCGGCGGCGTTCTTCGAGGGGTTCTTCGAGGGATCGTGCGAGCGGCTGCTCTACGATGCCGATTTGCGCGGGGCGTTGGATACGTGGCTGATATCGCTGGATGACGATACCTTCACCGCCTATCTGCCGCTGTTCCGGCGGGTCTTCTCGGCGTTGGACAAGACGCAGCGGGGGCGGTTGCTGGACGAGCTGTTCGAGCGGCGGCGGGCGCAGGCCAGCGGGTTTGTCCTGACCGAAACCGCCGATGCGGACTGGGCGCGGCATCTGGGCATCGTGGCCGGAATACTGGACGGGGAGGCGCAGCATGGATGAGCGAGGCGAGGGGGACCGCGAAGCGCGCTGGCGGCTGGCTATCGGCGGTGAGGATGAGGGGCTGTCCTCGGATGAGGCGCGGTTGTCGGGGGCGCTGACGGCGCTGTACGGCGATGGCGATGCGCGGGAGGGCGGCAAGAAAGGGCGCGGCGGATTGGGCGGCTCGGCCCCGCGTGTGGCGTCGTGGCTGGGCGATATCCGCGAATTCTTCCCCGCCTCGGTCGTGCAGGTGGTGCAAAAAGACGCCTTCGACCGGCTGGGGTTGCGGCAAATGCTGTTGGAGCCGGAGTTTCTGGCGGCGGTCGAGGCGGATGTGCATCTCGTCGCTGATCTGGTGGCCATGCGCGGCGTGATGCCGGAAAAATCGCGCGAGACGGCGCGGGCGGTGATCGCCAAGGTCGTCGCCGAATTGATGAAACGGTTGGAACGGCGCACGGCGGAAGCTTTGCGCGGATCGGTCGACCGCTCGAAACGCACCAGCCGCCCCCGCTTCAACGATATCGACTGGCCCCGCACCATTCGCGCGAATCTGCATCATTATCAACCTGAGCACGAAACCATCGTGCCGGAGCGTCTGGTCGGATTTATGCGCCGTCAACGCCGGATCGTCGATCTGGACGAGGTGGTGCTTTGCGTCGATCAATCGGGGTCGATGGCCACATCGGTGGTCTATGCCTCGATCTTCGCCGCCGTGATGGCGTCATTGCCCGTGGTGAAGACCAAGCTGGTCTGCTTCGATACGGAGATCGTCGATTTGACAGAGGATCTGGCCGATCCGGTGGAGGTGCTATTCGGCGTGCAACTGGGCGGCGGAACCGACATCAACAAGGCCGTCGCCTATTGCGAAGACAAGATCGAAGCCCCGGCCAAGTCGCACCTGATCCTCATCACCGACCTCTATGAAGGCGGAAATTCTGCGGAATTGGTGGCCCGGATCGGGCGGCTGATGGGGGCGGGGGTCAATGTGGTGGTGCTGCTGGCGCTGACCGATACGGGCGCGCCCTCCTACGATGCGCGGCTGGCCGAAGTGATCGCGACGATGGGCGCACCCGTCTTCGCCTGCACCCCCGACCAGTTCCCCGACCTCATGGCCTGCGCTCTGCGGCGGGACGATATCGACGCTTGGGCCGCCTCGGCGGATATCAAGACGGTGCGGGCGGAGGCGTGACGGCGCGGCGGGGGATCAATCCTCGCCGGTCCCCCCAATCCGCTTTTCCAGCGCCTCGATCTCCGAAAAGTCGAGGATATCCGCCTGCCGTGCTTCAGCCTCGCGGCGGGTGGTATCGAAGGTCGCGAACCGTTCTTCGGCCAGCCGTTTCGCCACCTCCGCCTTCACCGTCCCCGCATGGGTCAGCAAGGCGCGGTCGTTGAAGGATAGAAAGGCATCCAGCTTTTCCATCCACTGCGCCATCGTCATCGGCTGGCGTCGCTTCGCCTGATCCTCGGCGTAGTCCAGATACATGGTGACGATACGGTTCAGCTCCGCCACCTCCTCCTCGGCCAGATAGTTCTTTGCCGTGGCCACATCGCCCTTGCGGACGATGCCGCCTTTCCAGCTCGTCAGGCCCATATTCGGTGCATCCGCGTCGGCCCGCGCGACCACCAATTCGGCGGCGGTGCGGCCCGTCACGGCAAAGAGCATCTTGTTCTGCACCCGCCCGAAGAACAGCGCGGTCGTATCGGCCTTGGCGTCATAATCGATTGCGGTGGTGTATAGGTCTTTGATTTTCTGGTAGAATCGTTTTTCTGACGCCCGGATATCGCGGATACGGGCCAGCCATTCGTCGAAATAATCCCACCGCTCGGCCTGCGCCAACTTCGCGTCATCCATCGCGAAGCCTTTGACCAGATACTCCTTCAACACGGTATTCGCCCAGCGGCGGAACTGCGCCCCACGGGGCGAGCGGACGCGGTATCCGACGGCCAGAATAGCGTCGAGATCGTAGAGTTTCAGCACCCGCCGAACCTGCCGTTTGCCCTCGGTTCGAACTACCGAGGATTCCTCGGTAGTTGCCGCCTCGTCCAAATCGCCATCGGCATAGATGTTCTTCAGGTGCAGGCCGACATTATCCACCGACACGTCGAAAAGCCCGGCAATCTCGGATTGCGAGAGCCAGACGGTGCCTTCGGTAACGCGCAGGTCGATCCGCGCCGCCCCGTCTTCGGTTTCGTACAGGACGAAATCATCCATGCCATCACCCCTTACCGAATCGCGTATACAGGCCCGAATTTGCGGGCAAGCTCACTTCCCTATATCACCCGCAAGACGGTGTTGCGATTTCAAGTCTAATGAACGACGCTGGTATGGCAGATAATTGAATGCGGAAACCCTCGATGAACGTCAGCGCCAACAGCCACAGCGATACCCGACATACCGCTGCCGATGGTGTCTTCGACAGATTGCGCAGCGATATCGTCTCGCTGCGCCTTGTCCCCGGCGCAAAGGTGTCCGAGGTCGAAATCGCCAAGCAGCAAGGCGTCTCTCGCCAACCCGTGCGCGAGGCGTTTATCCGGCTGAACAATATGAAGCTGTTGACGGTGCGGCCCCAGCGCGCAACCGTCGTGCGCAAGATTTCGCGCTCCGGCCTGCTCGATGCGCGCTTCATCCGCACGGCGGTCGAGGTGGAGGTGGTGCAACGCGCCTGCGCCACATTTGACGGTCGGGCAATCGGGTTCAAGCGTAACCTCGCACAGCAAAAACAGGCCGCCGCGCGGGGCGATACCGACCGCTTTCATGCGCTCGATTACGACTTCCACCGCTTGCTCTGCGTTGCCGCCGGGGCCGAATTCGCCTTTGCCACCATCGCCGCGAACAAGGCCCATGTGGACCGCCTTTGTATGCTCAGTCTCGTGGATAGCGATGCGATGGAATCCCTATACGACGACCATGCCCGCATCCTCGAATGTCTTGAGGCGAAAGACCCCGAAAGCATCGTCAAGATGACCCGCAACCACCTGTCACGCCTCGACCAGACCATCGCGGCGGCGTGTCGCAAACATCCCGATTTCTTCGAGGCATAGGCGATGAAGGGCGGCGTCTTCCTCGGCATCGGTGAATGCATGGTCGAATTATCCGACGCGCAGGGCGGTTTACTGCGCCAATCCTTCGCAGGGGATGTGTTCAACACGCTCTGGTACGCCAAACGCGCCCTCCCCCACGGTTGGAGCACACGGTTCCTATCGGCGGTCGGGGTCGATCCCCTATCGGATGGGATGGCCGATTTCATCGCAGGGGCGGGCATCGAAACGGGCGATATCCGCCGCATCCCCGACCGCCGCCCCGGCCTCTACATGATTCATCTCGATGCGGGCGAGCGCAGTTTCAGCTATTGGCGCGACCGTTCGGCGGCGCGTTTGCTGGCCGCCGATGCCGCGCATCTGGACCGGGCAATCGGTGCCGCGCAGGTCGTATATCTGTCGGGGATTACCCTCGCGATCTTGTCCGGCGACGACCTCGAAACCCTGCTCGCGCGCCTTGCCACCGCCCGCGCGGCGGGTGCCATCATCGCATTCGACCCCAATATCCGCCCCGCGCTATGGGATGATGCGACCCGGATGCGCGCCATGATCGAACGCGCCGCCGAAACCGCCACGATCATCCTGCCCAGCTTCGATGATGAGGCCAGCGCCTTCGGGGATGCGGATGCCGGGGCGACCTTGGCACGATACGCGGCGCGGGGCGCGGATCTGGTCGTCGTCAAGAACGGTGCGGGCGATGTATCGGTGAAACGCGGCAATGATACCGCAACCCCCTACCCCACCACCGCCATCGCAACCCCCGTCGATACGACCGGCGCGGGGGATTCATTCAACGGCGCTTTCTTGGCCGAATACGTGACATCGGGCGATGTCGCCGCATCCGTTGCCGCCGGTCAGGCCTGCGCCGCGCAGGTCATCGGTCACCACGGCGCATTGATCAACTGACTCACCCCGCACAGGAACACCCCAATGCCCCAAACGATCACCGAAATCCTGACCCACTCCCCCGTCATCCCGGTGCTGGTGATCGAACGGATCGACGATGCGGTGCCCTTGGCCGGGGCGCTGCTCGAAGGGGGGCTTGGGGTGCTCGAAGTCACCCTGCGCAGCCCTGTCGCGCTTGAGGCGGCGGAGGCGATCAAGACCGCCTTTCCCCATGCGATCGTCGGCATGGGCACGGTGACGACCACCGCCGATTTTCAACTCATTGCCTCCTCCAGCCTCGATTTCGGCGTTAGCCCCGGCACATCACCGGGGCTGCTCGATACCCTTATACAGCAGGATTTTCCCTTTCTGCCAGGGGTCGCGACCGTCAGCGAGGCGATGGCCCTGCATGAAGAGGGGATGACGGCGCTCAAGTTCTTTCCCGCCGAGGCCAGCGGGGGCATCGGGTTCCTAAAATCGGTGCAAGCGGTTCTGCCGGGCATCAGTTTTTGCCCCACGGGCGGCATCCACGCGGGCAATGCCGCCGATTACCTCGCCTTGCCCAATGTCGCGGCGGTCGGGGGCAGTTGGATCGCCCCAACCGACCTGATCCGCGCGCAGGACTGGCCCGAAATCGCCACACGGGCGCGCAAGGCGGCGCTGATAGCGTGATCCGTCTACCGCTCGAAATACAATCGCTGCGGATTATCCACCAACATCAACTGTCGCTGCTCCGGCGTCGCCCAATCGAGCAGTAGATCGAGCAATGGCACGTCGTCGGGATAGGCATCGCGCGATACCCCCACATGGGGCCAGTTCGATGCCCAAAGCGTCCGCTCCGGCGCATGGGCGATAATGCGTTTGGCGATGGCACCGACATCGGCGTAATCCGGCCCACCCATCAGGCTCGTCTCGTAAGGCGCGGATATCTTCACCCACGCATTCCCCTTGTCGAGCAGTCGCAGTATCGCATCGACGCGGCGGTCATCCGCTGGAACGGGGGGGATGAATTTGCCTACATGGTCAATGGTATAATCGCATTCCAGCGAATCCAGAATCGGCAGATGCGCGTCGGTGTCGTTGCCGTTGAACTGCACGATCAGGCTCCAGCCCAGATCACGGACCATCTCCTCGACCTCTTTTGCCTGCGCGACCTTCACCGCACCCCCCGGAAAATCCATTATCCGCGCCCCGCGCACCCCGGCATCATCCAGCCGCCGAAGCGTGGCGATGTCGGTCCCCGGTGCGACCGAGGCCACCCCACGCGCGGTGCCGGGGTCCATCCGGCCCAGCGTTTCGACCAACCCCGCATCATCGAATTGATGGGCGTTCGACTGCACGACCACCGCCCGCGTCACCCCCAGCCACGCCTGCACCGCCGCATAATCCTCCACCGTCGCCAATTCGGCAATCGGCGGACCACCGGCTTGGGCGGCATGGCCTTCGGGAAAGATATGCATGTGACAATCGACGGTCCCCTCCGGCGCAACGAGGCGCGGGGATGGGCCGCCGAGGGGGCGGGAATTCGGGGACGGTTGCTGGGTCATGGCTCATTCGCTGTCGGTGGCATTGCATTGCCCCACATCATGAAACATGATCACTATAGCCTCAAACATCTTCCGTAAAATTTCGCCCGCACGCCGTGACAAAGACATGCCAGAAGATTAAGCATCCTCTTTCTAGAGAAATCTGTATATTCAACTCCTAGTTCTAGAATCCCAATCGTCTGAGGCTTATAGGATCAGGCGTCGAAAATGGTGTGGATCGAATACCGTGCGTTTCTCTTGTCTTTTCGGCGTGTTTCTCGTTTTCGGGCTGAATAGCGCGTCACTGGCGCAGGGTGTCTGCGGCGATTGCGCGGAACGCTACGTAGAAATGGCCGAAAGCCGGGGGCTTCAGGCGGATATCGACTATCTGTCACCCGGCGACCCCTTGGAACTCGACCGCACGAAGCGCAGCCGCAAAAAAGCGGATGACGCTGGAGAATCGGATTTTACCGGGCCAGATCAGATTGGTTGGCTGCTGATTTCCGGGCTGATCCTCGCCGGGATCGCCTTCGTCGTCTATCAGAACAGCGCAGGCGGCCTCGTTTCCTTTGCCCGCAGACCCGACGATGCCGCCACGCCGAACACGAAGAACGCCGGTTCCCGCTCGCGACCCGGCGACGATGATGGCCTGCCAAAATCCGAAGCGGCCTTTCTGGCCGAGATCGAGGGCATGGCAGACCGGCGCAAAGCCCTATACCTTTTGTCCGAACGCCTGCTTTCGCGCGCCGCCGACAAGGCCGGTATCCGGCTGGGTCGTAGCTGGACTGCGCGGGAATCCCTGCGCGCCCTGCCCCGTTCCTTGGCGCATCTGCCCGACCTTCGCCATCTGAACCGCCATGCGGAGCGCGCGTGGTTCGGCGGTCGCCCGGTCGATGACCATATCTTTCAGGATTGCCTCGAACGGGCGAAGATGATGATGCGCGGGGGAAGCCTGCGATGACGACATCATCCGTCGAACAGGGGACGACGCGGCCACGCAGCGCCACCAATCTGCTCATCATGGGCGGCGTGATCGTTCTGCTGGTCGCCCTGTTCTTCCTGGCGCAGGCATCGCGTTCCGTCAGCCTCAACCGCTCCGCAACCGGCTTTGACGGGCTGCCCCGCTGGTTGACCACGAACGAGATACCGGCCCGAACCTTCTACGGGCGCGCGGTGCTGGATATCGAAAGCGTCGGCCTGCGCATCCTGCCCCTCTTCGACGTCGATCTGAGGCAGTCGCTTCAAAAGACGAATGACGACGAAGCGGTGATGGCCGAGACGGATCGCGACATCTCGCACTATGTCGTGCGGCGCAAGATGGCGTTGCTGCCCACCCTGCTGGTGATGCCCAAATGGCGCGCCGGGGTACGCGATGTGGCCGCGCTGCACCCCGATCTGCTGATCGCCGATGACAGCGCCGACACCGTGACTTCGCAGGTCGGCTTCGATATCGGTCGCCTTGTGCGAGATAAGGAAGCCGTTGATAGCACTGGTAAATCCCCCTCCGGTGCCGAATATCTGCTGCATTACCCGCAAACGCTGGAAAACTCTCCCTGCGTTCCGATCATCGGGACGGCGCAGGCGATGGTTCTGGGGCGGTGCGAGGCGGTGGATACGCCGTTCTGGGTGCTCGCCGACCCCGATCTCCTCAATAATCACGGCCTGTCCCAAGGCGATAATGCCGCAGCGGCGCTGGAATGGCTGCCCTCGCTGACCGGCAATGCGGGCGAGGAGATCATCCTCGACCTCACCACCGCGATCTGGAGCTATCGTCGCGGCGTACGGGCCACGCAGCAGCGCAGTTGGAGCGATCTTTCGCGGTTTTTCGAGTACCCCTTCTCGATCATCTGGTGGAGTTTCGGCTGCCTCGGTGCCTTGGTCTTCTGGCGCGCGTGGCGGCGTTACGGGGCGGCGGATGCGCGCTCGGAGGAGGAGAAAGGCCCGCGCGCCTCGCGCCTCGTCTCGATGGACACCAAGGCCCGCCTGCTGCGCCTGACGGGGCGCGACGATGCGCTCGTGCATACCTATATCAACGGGCGTCTCGACCACCTCGCCGATGAAATCCTCGGACCCCATCGCACGCGCAGGCCCGACGACCGCGACCGCCTATTCGCCGCGATCAACCGACGCGCTCCCGAACTGGGCCAACAATTCACCGTCTTCGGCGTGCAGCCCTTCGACACCGCCACGTCACCCGACATTCTGCTGCGTTCCGTCGCGCATCTCGACGATCTGATCGAAAGGACACTGGATGAATTTGGAAGAACTGGGCGCATTGGCTGACGCCATCCGCGCCGAAATCGGTGTCGCCGTTCTCGGACAGGAGGAAGCCGTCGACAGGTTGCTGGTCGGCCTCTTTGCGCGCGGTCATTGTCTGATGGAGGGACCGCCCGGCACCGCCAAGACCCTACTCGCCCAAAGTCTCGCCGCCGCCCTGCAACTCGATTTCGGACGCATCCAGTTCACCCCCGACCTGATGCCCGGCGACGTGCTGGGGGCGAGCATCTTCGACTTCCAGACCAACGAGTTCCGCCTGACCAAAGGCCCGATCTTCACCGAGATCCTGCTCGCCGACGAGATCAACCGCGCCCCGCCAAAGACGCAGGCCGCCCTGCTGCAAGCCATGCAGGAGCGAGTCGTCACCCTCGATGGCACCGATAACCCCTTGAGCAAATGCTTCATGGTCATTGCCACCCAAAACCCCATCGAGCAGCAAGGCACCTATCCCCTGCCCGAAGCGCAACTCGACCGCTTCCTCTTCAAGATCGACCTCGACTTCCCGGAAGAACAGATCGAATTCGAGATTCTGCGCCGCCATGCCGGGCAGGCGCTCGACCATGCCGCGCGCAAGGCGAAGATCACCTCGGTCATCAGCCGCGAACAGATCGACGCGGGCTGTGCGCTGGTCGATACCATCCGGCTCGACGATACCCTGCTGCAATACGTGCTCGATCTCGTCCGCGCCACCCGCACCGACCCCGATATCTCCAGCGGTGCCTCGACCCGCGCGGCGGATGCGCTCTGCGGGGCGATCCGCGCCCATGCCGCCCTCGATGGGCGCGATTATGCGATCCCCGATGACGTCAAGCTGCTCTACCCCCCCTCGATGCGCCACCGTATCGTCATCGGTCCCAGCGCCGAGATCGAAGGGCGTTCCGCCGACAGCATTTTGGAGAATATCCTCAACCGGGTGGAGGCACCGCGCTGATGCGGCCTTCGCGGCTCCTGCTTCGGCTTGCGCTGATTGCCTTCGCCTTGTCGGCATTGGTGATCGTGGTCGGCAATACCTCCGCCGCCGTCGCCCTTGCCGTGTGGGTCGTGCTGGCCGTGGCCGTGCTGGCCGATATCGTCCTCAGCCGCCCACGTGGACGCCTGACCGTCGATATCGACATACCGGAGGAGGCGTTTACCGGCGAGGCCGTCCCCGCACGTTTCTTTATCGCCGATGGCGGCGGGTCCGCGCCCGTGGGGCTGGAATGTCGCCTCGACTATCCCGATGGCATCACCGGACCCGAAACAATCCCCTTCGCCCCCACGACCGGCGGCAGCGAAGCGCGCTTTTCGCTCCAGGCATCGCGGCGCGGGGCATGGCGGTTCGACCGGATATGGCTGTTCTGGCCGGGCCGTTTCGGGCTGATCGAATTCGTCCCCTCCCTGCCGATGGACCGCAAGATCGTCATCGTGCCGAATATCCGCCCCATCAGTTCGGGCCAGATCGACGTGATGATCCGCTCGACCCTGTTCGGCGTCAAGGAAAACGCCATGCAGGGCGAGGGAACCGATTTCCACCAGCTCCGCGATTTCACCACCGGCATGGATGTGCGCTCGATCGACTGGAAACGCTCCGCCAGCCACCGCAGCCTCGTCGCCAAGGAAATGCGCGCCGAGCGCAACCACCACATCATCCTCGCCCTCGATAACGGCTATCTGATGCGCGAGGAGATCGCGGGCCTGCCCAAGATCGACCACCAGATCAACGCCGCGCTGGCCATCGCATGGGCCGCCGTGCAGGGGGGCGACCAGATCGGCATGTTCGCCTTCGACGTCAAACCCCGCTTTTTCATCCCGCCCGAAGGGGGCCGCGCCGCCTTTTCCCGCCTGCGCTCACGGGCGGGGGAATTGGATTACCGCTCGGTCGAAACCAACCACACCCTCGCCGCCGCCTTTCTACAGGCCCAACTCAAACGCCGCAGCCTGATCGTCATCTTCTCGGATTTCGTGGACACCACCACCGCCGAGCTGTTGCTCGAAAACGTGACCGTGCTCAACAAACGCCACCTGATCGTCTTCGCCACCCTCGGCGACCCGGAAATGGCGACGCTCATCCGCGCCACCCCCGACAGCCTCACCGATGTCGCCCGCGTCGTTTCGGCGGAACAATTCCTACAGGAACGCCGCTTGGTCCTAGACCGCCTCCGCCGCCTCGGCGTCCTGTGCATCGAAGCGGAACCGAAACAAATGACCGCCAGCCTCATCTCGACCTACATGCAAATCAAGGCGAGGGAGATGATATGAGCGATTTCTCGCTATTTCGGATGCCCTGCCCCGCACGCAGATGCGGGGCCTCGATGACCTATGCCATGCCTCCCGGCGCTCCAAGCCCGTCACCCCGTGGCTCGACCACGGGGTCCATTTTCCCACTTGCGCCAATGGTACGGGCTAAAGAATGGATTCAGCAAAAAAGTTGCGGAATGATGCTATTGGCGGAAACCACCAACCGTTTTCACCTTTCCACTTTGCGCCGGGCGCAGACACGGAGCCTTGCGGAACCGCGCGCCGCCTATCGGGGTTCCGGGTCTGCGCTCGGAACGGAGCGGTCAGTGATCGCCGCCATCGGTATTTTGCTTTATCGGCTCGGTTCGTTTTCTCCCTCCCCCGTTAGCGGGGAAGGGGGAAGAAACACACCGGACCCGTTAGCCAAAAGATGCTCTCTGAAAATCGTCCTCCACGAACTGTCACCCCGTGGCTCGACCACGGGGTCCATTTTTCCGCACGTCCATCCTAAGAAATCCGAAAGATGGATCGTCGAAACGAGTCCACGGCTGTACGGCAGCATACGGATCAAAAAGACTTTGTCTTGCCGCGACTTCCGCTGCGCGGCGCGATACGCGGCATCCATCGTGCAGCAAGCCTTGAGGAATGGACCCCGCGATCAAGTCGCGGGGCGACACTGTCTTGACCGCGATTGCTATGCGAAAAGACAAATAATCCGATTTTATCTCAGCACAGGGCAGGAAGTATCACCGAAGAACTTGCAACCGGACACTCTTGGAATGAATCCGACGATGACGGCGGCAAAATCGACAGCAAGACCCCGCATCCCCGGTCCCCGCGCCGAGGCCTCGCAGTACAGCGCGCCGACCATCCGTTCTATCCCGGAGCACCCCGCATGAGCGACTCCGCCACCATGATCCGCTCCGCCCGCTTTCGTAAGGAGCGCGAGGCCGATTGGGCGCGCCTTGACGCGATCCTCAAGCAAACCGAGCGCGGCGGCATCCGCTCGCTGGGGTTCGAGGATGCCCGCGACCTCTCGCACCTCTACCGCCAATCCGTCGCCTCCCTCTCCGTGGCCCGCGAAATCTCGCTCGACAAGGCGTTGCAGGACTATTTGGAAGCCCTGAGCTGCCGCGCCTATCTCGCCGTCTACGCCCCGCAGGAATCCGTGCGCGGCACCTTTACGCGCTTCCTCACCCGCAGCGGCCCGGCGGCCATGCGCCGGTCGGGCGCGGCCATCCTGCTCGCCTTCATCTCCATGATGATCGGCGCGGTGATCGGCTATCTGCTCTTCTTCGATGATCCCCTGTGGTACAATACCTTCGTCCCCGGCGGTTTGCAGGGCGGGCGCGGCCTTTCGAGCAGCCGTGAAGACCTGCTCGACGTGATCTACGGCTCCGGCGAGGAAGGCTTGGGCAATCTCGGTGCCTTTGCCAGCTTCCTGTT
>CALJIU010000013.1 GCA_937974055.1 uncultured Neomegalonema sp.
GGCGCTTCGGGTGCTGCGCCGCCTTTCATCCGTTCCAGAATATCCGCCCGCCGCACCGCTGCATCCGCCATCGCCTCGGCCTTTACCGGGCCGAAGCCCCGGATCGCGTCGGGCAGGTTCAGCAGGGCGGTGGCCAGCGGGCCTGGCTCGCCCGCCAATGCGCGGTCGATATCGGCTTCGTATTGCTTGATCAGCGCCCGCTCGGCCCGCCGCTCCTCGGTGTAACCGAACACGTCCAGCGGCGTCCCGCGCAGCCTTTTCATCTTGGCCAGCAGGCGGAAATTGCGCAGCATCGACGCGCCGTATTCCTTCTTCTTCGGGCGGCCCTTCGCGTCGGTTTCCCGGCTCAGGGTCGGCGGTGCGAGGTGGAAGGTTAGCGTGCCGCCCTCCTCGAAGGTCTCGGCCACCTGCGCCGCGAACCGCCCATCGGTGAATAGCCGCGCTACCTCGTATTCATCCTTGTAGGACAGCAGCTTGGCGTAGCAATGCGCCACCGCGCGTGAGGCTTCGCCGCCCCCATCCCACGCCCGCACCCGCTCGACCCGCTTGCGATACCGCTTCGCCAGCCGCGCGTTCTGGTAGGCCGTCAGGTGCGCGGCCCGGTGCTCGATCAGCGCATCCAACGTCGCGGGCGGCGTATCGACCGTCTCCGTCGTCAGCAGCGCCTCCGCTGCTGCCGGATCTGCGGCCAGTTTCCGCCCCCAGTGGAACGCGGCGATGTTCTGCGGCACCGACACGCCATTCATCTCGATCGCGTGCAGCAGCGACGGCATCGCCACCGGCAACACGCCGATCTGGCAGGCATAGCCCAGCATCATGATGTTGGTCATAATCGCATCGCCGCAGGTTTCCTCGGCCAGTGCAGTGAAATCGAGGAAGCCCCCGCCATCCCGTGTCGTCTTGCGGATGGTCGCGACCGTCAGCTCGTTGCGGAAATCGAGATCGCGGTCCTTGATGAAATCCGCCACCGGCGTCAGATGCGTGTTCACCACCGCGTTCGTCCGCTCGGCCTCGCACAGCACCACACCGTCGGTCGAGGCCGCGACCACCGCATCGGCGGCCAGCAGGAGGTCGGCCCCGCCTGTTACGATGCGGGGGCTGGTCACGTCGTCCGGGTCTTCGCCGATCCGCACATAGGAGAAGACCGCGCCGCCCTTCTGCGCCAGCCCCGCCATGTCGAGGATCATCGACGCCTTGCCCTCCAGATGCGCCGCCATCCCCAGCACCGCGCCGATGGTCAGCACCCCGGTCCCGCCGACCCCGGTGATCGCGATGTTCCACGGGCGGGTAAGATCGGTGACCGGCATCGCCGGATCGGGGATCGCCGCCGGATCGACCGCCGCCCTGTCCCGCGCCTTCAGCGCCGCACCGGATACGGTGACGAAGGACGGGCAGAACCCCTTCACGCAGGAAAAATCCTTGTTGCAGGAGGACTGGTTGATGCGCCGCTTGCGGCCCATCGCCGTCTCCAGCGGCTCGACCGCCACGCAGTTCGACTGTACCGAACAATCGCCGCACCCTTCGCAGACCGCCGGATTGATGATGACCCGCTTATCCGGGTCCGGGAACGTCCCCCGCTTGCGCCGACGCCGTTTTTCGGCGGCACAGGTCTGCACGAACAGGATGGCGGTGCAGCCCGACACCTCGCGCAATTCGCGCATCACGGTATCCAGATCGTCGCGATGCCGTATCTCCACCCCCGCCGCCAGCTCGCCCGGCGTGTAGGTTTCGGGGGAATCCGTCACCAGCACCGTGCGCCCCACCCCTTCGGCATGCAGTTGATGCGTGATCTGCTGCGGCGTCAGGCTGCCGTCGATGGGCTGTCCGCCCGTCATCGCCACCGCGTCGTTGTAGAGGATTTTGTAGGTCAGGTTCACCCCCGACGCCACGCCCTGCCGCACCGCCAGCAGCCCGGAATGAAAATACGTCCCGTCGCCCAGATTGATGAACTGGTGCTTTTCATCGGTGAAATGCGCCATGCCCTGCCACTGCGCGCCCTCGCCGCCCATTTGGCTGAACCCCGCATCGTTGCGATCCATCCACGTCACCATGAAGTGACACCCAATCCCCGCCCCCACGCGCGAGCCATCGGGCACATTGGTCGAGGTATTATGCGGGCATCCGGCGCAGAAATACGGCTTGCGCAGCACGGGCGGCGTATGAGCCTTGCGGATATCGGCCCGCTGCCCGAACCACGCCACCTTGTCGCGAATACGGTCGGCGATCTGCGAATCGAGGTCGAGTTCCAGCAACCGCAGCCCAATCGCCCGCGCCACGGCCCCGGTCGTCAACTCCACATCCAGCGGCAGGTTGGGCCGGTCGCGATGGTCGAATTTGCCGATGATCCGGGGCCGCACATCAGCGCGCCAGTTGAAGAGTTGCTGCTTGATCTGGAACTCGATCACCTCGCGCCGTTCCTCGATGACCAGCACTTCCTCCAGCCCCTCAGCAAAGCGGCGCACCCCCACGGGGTCCAGCGGCCACGGCATTCCGACCTTGTAGACGCGCAGCCCGATTGCCGCCGCCTCCTCGTCGGTAATGCCCAACTGGCGCAGCGCCTCGCGCGTATCCTCGTAGGCCTTGCCCGATGCGATGATTCCCAGCCGCGCGCGGGGGCTGTCGATTACCACCCGGTCCACCTGGTTCGCCCGCCCGAAGGCGATGGCGGCATAGCCCTTGTGGGTCTGGAGCCTGTGGTCCTGCTCCCACCGGTCATCGGGCCAGCGGATGTTCAGCCCATCCGCAGGCATTTCGAAATCATCGGGAATCGCAAAGACCCGATCCTCACCCACCAGATCGACGGTCGCCGTCGTCTCGACCGTATCGGCAATCACCTTCATCCCGACCCAGCAGCCGGAATACCGCGACATGGCAATGCCCAGCAGCCCCATCTCGATGAATTCATGGATGGAGGACGGGTACAGCGTCGGGATCACCGCCGCCGCCAGAAAATGCTCGGATTGATGCGGCACGGTGGATGATTTCGCGGCATGGTCATCGCCCGCAAGGCACAGCACCCCGCCATGCTTCGACGTGCCGTGGGCGTTGGCGTGCTGGAACACATCACCCGACCGCGCCACCCCCGGTCCCTTGCCGTACCAGATGCCGACCACGCCGTCATATTTGGACCCCGGCGACATCGTCGTCTGCTGCGTTCCCCACACGGCGGTTGCGGCCAGATCCTCGTTGACGCCGGGCTGGAAGACGATCCCCGATGCCTCCAGCCGCTTGCGCTGGCGCACAAGTTCCTGATCGTAGCCGCCCAGCGGCGAGCCGCGATAGCCGGAGATGAACCCGGCGGTGTTCAGCCCCGCCGCCCGGTCGCGCCGCATCTGCACCATCGGCAGGCGGGTCAGCGCGTGCAGGCCGTTCATGAAGACGCGGCCTGTCGTCAGTTCATAGCGATCACTCAGCGAAACGGCGCGGGCATCCATGGCGTATCCTTCCGGTAAGGGCGATGCCAGTACGGTAGGGCGGGATGCAGGTCGGCGCAATAGGGCAGAAGCACTGACATAAAGTCGGAGATGGTCCGGGCATCATCCGGAAGCGGGAGAATTAGTACTCCTCGCATCCGAACTTGCATTACAGCCAATCGCGATTAGGTTGAGCCAAAAGCGTCACGAAACACGCAGTTCTTGGCGGGTTTCGTGACCCAACTTGGTCGCGAATGACTCTAATTTCCGGGCGAACGGAGCCTCCGTTTACCCGTTCAGGTCAGTTGAGCGTGAACGAAAAGGTGTTCCCACTGTTGTCGACAACCGTGCCCGATACCGCACCGGCGCTCGAAACCTGTCCGGAGTAGACGGCATAATACTGGCTCTGGTCATCGACCTGAGTCATCTGGAAGGCGCGGTTCTGGCCATTCGTGTTCATCGTGCTGATTTCACCGATGAAAAGCGAGTCATTGGGTTGGCCCAACGCCGTTTGATCGGCGTATTCGCAGGCGAATCTCTGCGATCCGTCTCCGCCGAACCTGTGACTGTTGCAGATGATCGCGCGGTCGGAATTACCGTTTATCGTGATCGTGTGATTGCCATTAAGGCTGCCTGACCCAGCGAATGCCGGACCGGCGACGGCCATTGCCGCAAGGATGATGCAAATTCTATTCATAGATATGGTTCCCCTTTAAGATGATCTGCAAACACAACTCTAAATTGATTTGAGATGAATTGAAATGAATTTCAAAAAAACTCCCATCGATCCGAAAGAGACCCGATGCGATATCGTATCGTCGGATTGCCTACAGCATCGCCGGGATCAACAGGTCCGGCGGCGTATGCTCATTGGCCCGATCCCGCCGCATCTGCACCATCGGCAGGCGGGTCCAGGGCGTGAAGGCCGTTCATGAAGACGCGGCCTTCGGTAAGCTCGTAACGGTCGTTCAGCGAAACGGCGCGGGCATCCATGACAAGTCCTCCTGATCCGGCAACGCGCTCAGGGTAGGTCGGGTTGCATGGCAGCGCAATAGGGCAGCGATGCTGACGCAAAAAATTGGCTAGGAGGCGAACGGCACCGCACGCATTGCCCGCCCGCCGGTTACACGATCAGGAAATCGCTGGCCTCAAGATCTGGTGCGCCGGTCACGATGGCGAAGCGGACGAGCGACCCGCCGGTGCCGTCCACGTCATAATAGAGGCTGCCATTCGCGTAGAGGATGAAGTCGTCTCCATCTGCTGCCGTTCCTGCGAGGCGGAAGTTGTCCGCCGAGAGCGTCCCGGTGGACAGACCGCTGAACGCATCGTTGTCGAGCACGATCCGGTCCTCGCCAGCGGTGAAGTCGCGGATGGTATCGACCCCCTCGTCGGGCGAGAGGAAACGGAAGGCATCCGACCCCGCATTGCCGGTCAGGGTATCGTTGCCCGCCCCGCCGGTCAGCACGTCGTTGCCCGCCTCGCCGAACAGCATATCGTCGCCGCCCCGCCCCGTCAGGTAATCGCGACCAGCCCCGCCATAGAGGGCATTGTCGCCCCCACCGCCGCGCAGATCGTCGTTGAAGCGCGACCCGCGCAGATTCTCGATGGAGATGTAGATGTCGTCAGCCGCGCCGCCGCCGTTGAATCTCGACAACTGCAGATCGGCCTTAACCGCAACCCCGTCCACATAACTAGCCGTATCCACTCCGTCACCCCCGTCATGGATGTCGGCACCAGCACCGCCGACCAGTACGTCATCGCCCTGATCACCGATAAGTGTGTCCTCGCCGCCTCGTCCTGTCAGGAAATCGCGCCCGCTACCCCCGCGCAGGAAGTCGGCATCATCGGTTCCACGCAGATCGTCGTTGAAGCGCGAACCTTGTAGTCCCTCGATGTTCCGGATGCGGTCGCCGGTAGCGATCCCGGTGTTGCGGTCTTCGAACTGCATATCCACGCGCAGGCCCGCACCTGAATCGGAATATCTGGCGATGTCGATACCCACACCGCCATCGATGAAGTCAGCCCCTTCGCCACCGAAGATGATATCGTCGCCCTGACGCCCCTGCAGGAAGTCATCGCCGCCCCGCCCGAAGATCGTGTCGTCACCGCGATCACCGTCGATATAGTTTTGGAAACCGTCACCACGCAGGTCGTCGTCGTACAGCGATCCTTCAATGTTCTCGATATCAATGAAAACGTCAGTAGCCGCCAGTCCGGTATTTGTGAGGGGATAAAGGAGATCGAAGCGCAGACTGATAGAGGAGTGGCTATTTCTGAAATCTATCCAGTCACTGCCATCGCCGCCATCGACAGTATCATTACCCGCGTCAGCCAAGATGGTGTCATTGCCAGCGCCGCCACGTAAAACGTCATTACCGAAGCCGCCGCTGAGATCGTCGTTACCTGAGCCGCCCTCAAGGGTGTCGTCTCCTGAAGCGCCAAAAAGCGTGTCCTGTCCGGTTCCACCCAGAAGGATATCGTCGCCGTCCCCACCGAGCATCCTGTCGTTGCCTCCGCCCCCGACAAGCACGTCGTCTCCGCCGTTCCCAATTATACTATCGTCGCCGTCCCCACCGAGTATCCTGTCGTTGCCTCTGCCCCCGACAAGCAGGTCGTCTCCGCCGTGCCCGATTATACTATCGTCGCCGTCCCCACCGAAAAGGGTCATGCCTTCATAGCGCCCGAAGACGCCAAGGGTTGTCATGGCGGCACCGAAGGCGAAGATCGGGTCAGCATAGGGGTTCTGCATGGAAACGCTCCGTCGTCAGAGAACTGGTTAATGAACGCAGCCCCTCAGTATCATGTTCCACGCCTTAGGGCGTTATGAATTGACACGACGGTCAAAGCCCCCGTCAGAGCATCGCCGGAACAACCCGGTCGGGGGGGGTGTGGCCGTCGGCGAAGGTTTTGATGTTGATGATGACCTTCTCGCCCGTTTCCATCCGGCTTTCGTGGGTGGCCGAGGACATGTGGGGCATCAGCACGACGTTCGGCGCGTCCTTCAACAGATCGGGGATGTCGGGGCCGTGCTCGAAGACATCAAGCCCCGCGCCGCCCAGCTCGCCCGCCGCCAGCATCCGGCCCAGCGCGTTCTCGTCGATGATCTCGCCCCGCGCCGTATTGACGATGTAGGCCGAGGGCTTCATCAGTTTCAGCCGCCGCGCGCTCAGGAGGTGGAACGTCCCCGGCGTGTGCGGGCAGTGGACCGACACCACGTCCATCCGCGCGAGCATCTGGTCGAGGCTTTCCCAATACCGCGCGCCCAGGCTTTCCTCGATTTGCGGATGAACGCGCTTGCGGTTGTGGTAATGCACCTCCAACCCAAAGGCCGCCGCGCGCTTCGCCACCGCCTGCCCGATGCGGCCCATGCCGATGATGCCCAGCCGCTTGCCCGTGATCCGGTGGCCGAGCATCGCCGTCGGTGCCCAGCCCGTCCATTCGCCGGACCGCACGAGTTGCACCCCCTCCATCAGCCTGCGCGGCACGGCGAGGATCAGCGCCATCGTCATGTCGGCGGTATCCTCGGTCAGCACGCCGGGGGTATTCGAGACAAGAATCCCCCGCCGCCGCGCCGTCTCGACGTCGATATGGTCGATCCCGGACCCGAAATTGGCGATCAGCCGCAGCCCCTCGCCCGCCCGCGCCAAAACATTGGCGTTGATCTGGTCGCCGAGGGTAGGCACAAGAACATCCGCACGCGATACTGCGTCGGCTAGTTGCGCGGTGGAGAACGGCGTGTCCGTCTCGTTCAGCTCG
>CALJIU010000014.1 GCA_937974055.1 uncultured Neomegalonema sp.
ATGGCCGCGATCATCGCATTGACATGAGAAGCCCCGCGTTGCCAGTCCGCATCGGGAATCCGTACAATCGCCTGTTCCACGTCGAGATTATAGGGGTTGCCGTCGCGGCGGCCTGCCCACCATGTCAGCCAGACGTGCCAGTTCTCATCGACGTTCTCCGCCGCGTAGCGCACGAGATGCTTAAGATTTGTATGATCCCAGCCCACTGGCGGGTCGCTCGACCAAAGCGGTGTTTCGATGAGGTCTATCGGTGATTTTCCATTTGAAAGAAGGGCGGCATCACTTGAAGAGGGTTGCCATCCAACCCCTGAACTAGCTGCAAAGTACAATGACGTCGTAGCCATTGATGCAGGGTAAGTCGCATAGGATGCGGATGCTGCGCGTATCGCGATGTCGGAAAGTGAAGAGTTGTCTGAATGCACGGCTTGGAGCGCGTTCGCCTTGCGGCAGGTTTCTGCCGCGTCATCCGTGGGTTCAGCAGCGTAAACTAACGCTGATGCTACGCTGCGCAACAGGAAGAGCAGCTTTTCGGGATTCGTCTTTTTTCCTCTATCTCTTCCGGTGACAGGCATGAGACGTAGCGCGGCGCGTGCGGCCAAGACAGTAGCCCAGTCACGTGGCTTGTCTGCTATCCAGTTGGTAAAAGAGCGATCGTCGTCGAAATTCAGCATTAGATCACCGCGCCGCCAACCTGATCGCCCCGTCCAGCCGCACCACTTCCCCATTCATCATCTGGTTCCGTGCTATGTGCTGGACCAGCATGGCGAATTCGTCGGGGTCTCCCAAACGCGAGGGGAAGGGGACGGCGGCGCCTAGGGCGTCTTGTACGTCCTGCGGCATTCCTTCCAGCAACGGGGTCAGGAACAATCCCGGCGCGATACCCATCACGCGCACGCCGTCGCGCGCCAGATCGCGGGCCATCGGCAGGGTCATCGACGCCACCGCGCCTTTCGATGCGGCATAGGCGATTTGACCGATCTGCCCTTCATAGGCGGCAATCGAGGCCGTGTTGATGATCACGCCCCGCTCTCCGCCCTCCATCGGGTCGGCCCCGACCATGCCTTCGGCGGCGATGCTGGCCACGTGGAACACGCCCGTCAGGTTGATCGCGATGGTCTTGGCGAAGATCGCGGGATCATGCGCAACACCCTTGCCCACCGTCTTCGCCGCCGGGGCGATGCCCGCGCAGGACACCGCCAGCCGCGCCACCCCATGCGCCGCGCGTGCCGCCTCGACCGCCGCGCGCACGCTGGCCGCATCGGTCACATCGGTGTGCAGGAACAGCGCCCCGCACTCCCCCGCCACCCGCTCGCCCCGCTCGGCATCGAGGTCGAGGATCGCCACCGGACACTCCGCCTTGCGCAAGCGCCGCACGCTTGCCTCCCCAAGGCCGGAAGCGCCACCAGAAACAAGGGCGGGGGTCGAAGCGTCGAGATGCATAGCGTGATCCTTTTCTGTCTGTGCGCCCTCTTTCTAGATGCTGGACGCCCGAAAGGCGATATGGTCTGTTCGTTCTATGCAGATCGCCGCCCCACCCGAATGGATCGCCGCCGATTGGGGCACCTCCCGCCTGCGCGTCTGGGCGATGGGGCCGGGGGGCGTTGTGCTCGACCGGCGTGGTTCGGACGATGGCATGGGGGCGGTATCCCCCGGTGGGTTCGAGTCTGCTTTGCTGGCGTTAGTAGGTGATTGGCTGGGTGAGCGGACGCCCGTTATCGCTTGTGGCATGGTCGGCGCGCGGCAGGGATGGGTCGAAGCGCCCTATGCCCCATGCCCCGGCCCACCGCTCTCGACATCACTGACCCGTGCGCCGACCACTGATCCGCGCCTATCCGTGCATATCATCCCCGGCATGGCTCAGGCCGCCCCGGCGGATGTGATGCGGGGGGAGGAAACGCAGGTGGCGGGGTTGCTGGCGCGCGAGCCGGATTTCGCGGGTGCGCTCTGCCTGCCCGGTACCCATACAAAATGGGTGCGGGTTGCGCAGGGTGCGGTGACGGGCTTCACCTCCTGCATGACCGGCGAGGTTTTCTCGTTGCTGTCGACGCAATCGATCCTGCGCCATTCGCTGGGGTCCGCCCCGGTGGATCATACCGCCTTCGCGCAAGCCTTGGAGGAGGGTGGTGACCCGCTGCCCCGCCTATTCGGCATCCGCGCTGCCGACCTGCTGCATGGCACAGACCCCGATGCCGCCCGTGCGCATCTGTCGGCCATGCTGATCGGGTCGGAGGTTGCGGCATTGGCCGCGCGCGGCGATACCGTCGCCCTGCTCGGTGATCCGGCCCTCACCGCCCTCTATACCCTCGCGTTGGAGCGGGTGGGATGTATGGTGCGGGGGTTGGATGGCGAAACCCTGACACTGGCTGGCCTGACCGCAGCCCATGCCCTTCTGGAGAGCACCCGATGAGGAAAATCGTCGCCATTTTGCGGGGCATCACCCCCGATGAAGCCGAAGGCATCGCCGCCGCGCTGATCGAGGCGGGCATCGGCATGATCGAAGTGCCGCTGAATTCGCCCGACCCCTTCGACAGCATCGCCCGCATTGCGGCCCGCTTCGGCGACGAGGCGCTGATCGGAGCGGGTACCGTGCTGACGGTCGAGGATGTCGCGCGGGTGTCGCAGGCGGGGGGACAACTGGTCGTCTCGCCCAATTGCGATCCGGCGGTGATTGCCGCGACCAAGGCGGCGGGCCTGACCTCCTTTCCCGGCATTATGACACCAACCGAAGCCTTCGCCGCCCTTCATGCCGGGGCGGATGGGTTGAAGCTGTTTCCTGGCTCGCTGATCGGGACCGAGGGACTGAAGGCCATGCGCGCCGTGTTACCCCCCGGTTGCCAAGTCTACGCCGTGGGCGGGGCGAGCGCGGCGAACCTAGCCGAGTGGCGCGCGGCGGGGGCGGATGGTTTTGGCATCGGCTCGGCCCTCTACGCCCCCGGCATGGATGCGGCGATGGT
>CALJIU010000015.1 GCA_937974055.1 uncultured Neomegalonema sp.
ATGGTCCATCGAGGAAACGGTGCGCAGTTCCGTCACCGATTGGCTGCGCTCGCAAGAAGGGCACCGCGAAGCCCTGCTCGACCCCACCGCCCGCATCGTCGGCATCGGCACCGCCATCCGCGACGAACGCATCGTCGTGACGATGCTGCTGGGTGATCGGTAGATCAACACCACCCCGCCGTTACCAAATAGCTTCCGCCATCGGGTGGGAGCTTTTTTCTGCGAGTCGTGTTGTCGGATGAGAACTTCGATTTTCTTCCCTTTTGGTTATCATAGTGTGATACTTACACTATGAAGGCCGACCCTTCGCTCGATACTCTACTCGATCTCGACGGCATGGTCCTCGTGGTCGATCCGACTACCGAACACTGGGTGCGGTTCGTCGTGAACCGTGTTCCTGCGACGGATATGAAGCCGCATGGTCTCGATTATTCTCTGAAATTGCACGATCGGAAGTCTGGTTCACCTCGCCGGACAGCTTCGCGAAGGTTTTGTCGAACCGAAACCGCGAATTATACCGCTGGCGGAGATCAATGACCGCTCTGTTCCGGGCGCAGACCCGGAACCCCGATAGGCGGAGCGCGGTTCTGCGAGGCTCCGGGTCTTCGCCCGGAGCAGAGTGGGAAAGTGGAAACGCTCGGCGATCCCCGCCGCTGGTACTACTAGAATTGATCGCCCGAACGCATCCGCAATCTTTGCGCGAGATTGCCGAAAAGACCGGGCGCGCGCCGTCGAATCTGTCGCGGACCTTGAGAAAGATGGCGGAATACGGCTTCGTCACGCTACACTGTGGGCCACACGGCGAGGTCAGGCCAGAAGTCAAATACGGCGAAATCACGCTGGTTCTGCCACTCACCGCGTGAAAAAGCCCTCGCCTTGCAGCGGGGGCTTTCTCGCTACACGGTTGGCAGAAACCTACCCCCGTGACACACCCACATACAGAATGCGGCCAGCACGTTTGATACGCATCAGCACCGCACCGTCCGAACTCGCGTCAATCGCTGCCTGCACGTCGTCGGGACCAAAGACCGGGCGCTCCGCCACTTGCGTGATGACATCGCCACGCTCGATCCCGGCATTTTGGGCGGCGCCATTCGGATCGACCGATACCACCAGCGCGCCCGTCTCGCCCGCATCGAGGCCCAGCCGTGCGCGGCGCGATGGGTCGATGGTCGAAAGCTGCACACCAAGCCCCGGCATGATCGCCTCGGCCATCACCGGGGCCGCCGCACGCGGCTCTGCCGATGCCTGCCGCTTGAGCGTACCGACGGTCAGATAGATCGTCTGGCGCGTCCGGTCGCGCAGGATTTCGACCGGCACGCTGCTGCCCGGTGCGGTACGCGCGACGAAGCGGGGCAGATCGCGACCTTTCTCCAACGGTTGCCCGTTGAACGACAGGATTACGTCGCCTGAGCGCAGCACACCGTTCGACGGACCATCCGCCGACACGGTCGAGACGATGGTGCCCTTGGTTTCCGGCAGGCCGATGGCCTCCGCAATGGCGTCGGTAACGGGCTGAATGCCGACCCCGATCCAACCGCGCGAGACAAGGCCGTCATCGCGCAGGTCGCCGATGATCCGTGACACGATCTCCGCCGGAACGGCGAACCCGATCCCGACCGAGCCGCCCGTGGGCGAATAGATCGCCGTATTCATCCCGATTACTTCGCCCCGCATGTTGAACAGCGGACCGCCTGAATTGCCCCGGTTAATGGCGGCATCCGTCTGGATATAATCCACATAAGGGCCACCCACGCGGATGTCGCGGCCCTTGGCCGAGACGATGCCGCGCGTGACAGTGCCGCCCAGACCAAAGGCATTGCCGACCGCCACGACCTCCTCACCCACCCGCACGGCTCGCGAATCGCCGAACGCGACATAAGGCAACGCAAACCCCGACTCGATCTTCAGCAAGGCGACATCGGTGGCTTTATCGCTGCCGATGACCATCGCATCGAATTCGCGATCATCGCTCAACGCGACCTTGATCGTATCGGCATTGGCGATGACGTGGTGGTTGGTGATGACGTATCCGGCGGGGTCGAAGATGAAGCCGGACCCCAGCGATTGCTCCGGCTCGTCATTCCCACGCAACCCGCGCCTGCTGAAGCGTTCCATGAACTCCTTCAACGGATGACCGTCCGGCAGGTCGGGCAGATTGCTGGCGATGGCTTCGGGTGCGGCCTGAGTGGTGAAGATATTGACGACCGCCGGGCTGACCCGGTCGGCGAGGTCGGCATAGACCATGCCATGCGCCTCCGCACGGGGCGACAAGGCCGGTGCCGCAACGGCGAGAGTAACCGCGACGAGCGCGGAGAAGAGTTTCATGAGTGAAAACCTCCAGTTGAAAAATTTCGTAATATCTGGCCGCAGACTGGGGCAATTTCTGGACGATGTCAGGGGTAGATCGTCCCTGAGCGTCATAATTCGATCCGCGAAATCAAATCCCCGTGTGGAAACTGGGCCAACGGCTCACCGAAAGCGGTTTCGTCGGGGCGCGAATGGTCCTAAACCTGTGGGGGTTCGGTTCGAGGGGTGCGTGTAATGACCAAGGGTGAAAAACAAGGGCAGATGACGCTGTCTCTCAAGCAGGCGGTCGACTGGCACCGCACGGGCGACCACGCGAAGGCCGCCGCCGCGTATCGCCTGCTGCTGACGCAGAAACCCGAAAACCCGCTACTCTGGACCAATCTCGGCGCGGCCCTGCGCTCGCTCGACAAGCTGGAAGCGGCGATCATCTGCCATCGCCGCGCGCTATATCATGGGCCAAAGAACCCCACCGCCATCGCGAATCTCGGCAACGCCCTGCGCGAACATGGCAGCTTCGTCGAAGCGCGCCACATGGCGCTGACCGAGGAAACGGGCATTGCCAATGGTCCCGCCGCGACCGTCGCCCGTGACCTTCAGGGCATGGGCCGCTGGCGTGCCTCGCTGCCCGCTTTTGACAAGGCGGTGGCCCAAGACCCGAAAGATGCCGAACTGGTGATCCTGCGCGCCACCTCGCATTTTATGGTCGGGGATTACACGAAGGGTCTGGCCGATTACAATGATCGTTTCCGCTTTTCGCCCACCAGCGAACCGACCCGCAAATCCCCCCGTTGGAGGGGCGGCCCCGCCAAGGGCAAGCGCCTGCTGGTGATGAGCGAGCAGGGGTTGGGCGACATGGTGATGGTATCGCGGTTCATGCCAAAGCTGCGTGAACAATGGGAGGAGGTCTGGCTCACCTCACGCGGTCCGACCATGCGATTATTCGATGGCGTTCCCTATGTCGACAAGGTGTTCAACAAGAACAGCCCGCCCCCCGAAGGCGAGGAGGATGCCCATGTCCCGGCGATGGATCTGATGACCATCGCTGGCCTGACCCCCGACACCTGCCCCCCGCCCGCACCACTGGGCATTCCCGCCACCTCGCGCGAACGGGCGAAGAAGATCGTCACGCCCTATGCGGGCCTCTTCAAGATAGGCATATGCTGGGCGGGCAGCCCGACCTTCGTGCAGGCCAGACGCAAGGCGACCGAGCTGTGGCGCTTCCTCGACTTGGCAACCATCCCCGGTGTGCAGCTTTTCGGCATGTGCAAGGGTGAGCGCGAAGCGGATATCGGTGAGTTGGGGGCGGATGGCCTGATCCTGAACGTCGCGGCCAGCGACCGCGATTTCGCGGATGCGGCGGCGATTGCGGCGGAGATGGATCTCATCATCACCGTCGATACCGGATTATGTCACGTGGCCGGGGCGTTGGGCGTGCCGACATGGGTACTGCTGGCCAAGCCGCCCTTCTGGTATTGGGGAGCGTATGGCGAGCAGACGTATTGGTACGACTCCATGCGGCTGATCCGGCAGCATACGCCCGGCGAATGGAACGCGCCCTTCGCGACGATCCGGGCCGATCTGGAAAACATGGTGTTGTAGGGAGTTGGTTATGAGTGGATTGCTGGTGGAAACCCCGATTTCCGTGGGCGAGTTGATCGACAAGATCACGATTCTGGAGATCAAGCTGGAAAAGATCGCCGATGAAGCGAAACTTGCCCATGTGCGCAAGGAACACGGCCTCTTGACCACCCGCCGCGACGAGGCGGTAGAGCGATCCGACGCACTGGAGGCGCTGACCCGCGATATCGAAGCGGTCAACCGTGCGCTCTGGGACGTGGAAGACGAATTGCGCGACATGGAGCGGGCGGGTGATTTCGGCGATGTCTTCGTCGAGAAGGCCCGCGCCGTCTATAAAACCAACGACGAGCGCGCCCGCCTCAAAACCCGCATCAACGACCTGACCGGCTCGGCCTTGTCGGAGCAGAAAAGCTACGTATAGATCGCGCCGTGCTACGCCCGCATCGCCGTGGCGATTGCGGGGGTATCCTCGCCATCAATCCAATCCCGGCATGGCAACTCGAACCAGAATGTCGAGCCGACATCCTCGGTACTGTCGAACCCGATCGAGCCGCCCATCTTCTCGATATATTGCTTGGTCAGCGACAGGCCGATGCCGGTACCTTCCACATTGCCATCCTCGGCACCCAATCTGTTGAACGTCTCGAAGACCTGCGGGTGATAGTCGGCGGGAATACCATGACCCGTATCGGTGACCGAAATTCGGAAGATACCATCGGCAAAGGCTGCTGAAATCCTGACCGTACCGCCTTCGCGGTTATACTTAATGGCATTGGCGACAAGATTGACCAGACATTGGGTCAGCCGCGCAGCATCGGCCTTGATATCGGGTAGACCGGCCCCTTTGATCTCATTGATCAACGTGATGCCGTGCTGTTCGGCGATGATGCCCGTTTCGGCGACGACATGGGTAACGATGGTGGCCGGATTGATGAATTCGATGGATAGGGGCATCCGTCCCGACTCGATCTGCGCAAGATCGAGCACCTCGTTGATCAGCTTGAGCAGGCGCTCGCCGCTGCCGAGGATATATCCGGCATATTCGGTTTTCTGTTCATCCTTAATTGCGCCGCCGTGACCGCTCAACATCTGGCTAAAGCCGATAATCGCGTTGAGTGGGGTGCGCAGCTCGTGGCTCATGCTCGATAGAAAGCGTGATTTCGCCTGACTCGCATCGTGCGTCTCGCGCAGGGATCGTTCTAGGTCTGTCGATGTGGCCCGGTGCTTGTCGATCTCGATAGCCAATCGACGTTCCGCTTCGGCACGGACGGTGATTTCCTGCCGCAATTGCGCATTCGCGTCCCGCATTGCCGATGTCCGTTCCTCGACCCGCATCTCCAGTTCCCGCGCCCAAAGCAACTGTTCGCGGTTCAAGGCATCGTTTGCGGCGCGATAGGCATCGAGCCAGATGGTCAAACGGCGAAAGGCTTGCGATACCCGTTCGATATCGGCGGGGCTGGCGGGTAGATCCTTCGTATCGGGCGTCTCGCCCTGACTGATCTGATCGGCAAAGGAAGATAAACTCTTCATCGGGCGAACGATGGCCTGAGATATCGCCCAGCCGATCAAAATCGCGATCAGCGTGATTATGAAGGCCAGCGCGATGGCGTTGGTCCGGCTGGACACGATCTTGCCGAGGATATCCATTTCGGGCGTATAGACGGCAACGCTCCAATCCAGATTGCCAACCGAAATGGGGATGAAGGCCGCGCTATAGACGTTGTCACCAACCTCGAAACGAGTGAAATGCCGCCGGTGAAAATCTATCGCCCCCGACGCGCCATCGATGGAGTGCAAAGCGCCCCGCGCGACCGGATCACCGATCTCATCGATGGTCGCAAAACGTAGGCGCGAGGCGTCTTCCGAGGCTTGTATTGCGATATCGTCGAGATTCGAATGGGCGATCACGTCGCCATCGCCCGCCAAGATCAGCGCGGCGCTGTTATTGGTGATGTTCAGGTCCGCCAGAAAACGCGACAACGTGGCGATCTGCAAATCGACGCCGATCACGCCCGACAGCGCTCCATCCTTCGCGTGAACGGGCGCGGCGACGGTGATACCGGCTTTTCCCGAAGAATAGAAGATGTAGGGATCGGTCCAGACCGCATCGTTCACCTCGATTGCGCTGCGATACCAAGGGCGTTGCCTTGGGTCATAAGTATCGCCTTTGTCATAGCCTGCCGAGACCTTCTCGAACTGTGCGTTGCGATAGATCAGCATGGCCCCGGTTTCGCCGCTTGAGCGCGAGATTACCTTGGTCCGGTACGCCGCCCCCGCCATATCCCATGATCGGCTGACGAAGATAAAATTCCCATCTTCATCGCCATAGTAAAGCCCGCTGAGGTCTGGCGCAGCAGATAATTGCTCGAAGAAATAGCGCTCCACAGTCATACGATCATGGGGCGTTAGAATATCGGTTTCAAAGAGGTTACGAGTGACCTTCAGCGCGGCTTCCGCCGGGTTCAGCAGGTTCTGCGTATGCCGAATGGTATGCTCGACACTTTCAACCATCAACTTCTGCGATTGGCCCATGACCGCACGCTCGGAAGAGATGTAGGAAATCGAGATAATGAGCGTCGCAGCAAGCATTTGCAGACCGACTATCGCCAGTAAAACAAGTGATTTGATTGAGGGTTTGCTCATAGACAGACGGTATAACAAACAAGGTAAATAAACAGTGTAAATGATTAACGCGCCTGTCCCAACACGGGATGATTGACTCTTAAAACTCGCTACATCTTCAAGTCGAGAACCACGGCGGCATGGTCGCTCAGACCTTCACGCCGGTGCGGGTCGGCGGGGTTGATGCCCCAGTCATGGCGGCAGGAATTCAGCGCGCCCGACAGTTGCGGGCTGAGGAAGACGTGATCGAGGCGAAAGCCGTTATTGCGGTGCGAATACCACGTGTATTCCCGCCGATCCCCATGCAGATGGCGAAAGGCATCTGTCCAACGGGCGCTCATCCCCTCGATAAAGGCGTATTCGCGGTGAAAGGACGGGCCAAGCGGGTTTTCCTCGTCCAACTCGCGCAGGCCAGAATTGGTATCCCCTCCGATCAATGCCGGACCGTGCCGCCAGCGCGCGGCGATATCGAGCACGGCGTCCAGCATCGGATATTTCAACGCGGGCGACGTATAGTTCGGCGCGTGCATCAACCCCATGCTGAGGGGGGCAGGACTCGCCACCCGCGCCATCAGCCAGCGGTCACGCAGCACCGGCATCCCGGCAATCCGCCGCCGCCGCAGGGACCAACGACTGGCCATCAGCAACGCATTACGGGCCGGGGCACGCGGGTCGGTGGTCTGAATTTGATACGGCCAGCCCGCTTCAGCCAGCCGCAGAGCAAGCGACTGGCTGGCCGGGGTGCCGCGAAACTCGCTCAGGCCGATGACATCCGGCTGCCATGCGATCAACTGATCACCAATGGCCTCCGCTCGCCTGCCCCCGCCCGCGCGGATATTCCAATACACGATACGCATCGGCGGACATTGTGGCAGCACGCCCACCGCGTCAAAGGGTTCGACGGCCCCGATCACGGAGCCGCCGAGAAGCGGGCATTACTGCACCGTGAAGGTCGGCAAGCCGATAGAGATCGACGGCGTCGTATAGCTCGGTGCCGCAGCAGGAGCCGGCGCCGGAGCAGCAGCGGGAGCCGCAGCCGCCGTCACGGGAACCGTTTGCACGGTGCCGAAGGTCGGCGTGCCCGGTTGAACGACCACGGTTTCATAGGTCGGCGAAACCGTATTGAAGACGCTCGGCTGCTGCGTAACGGCGGCAACGGCAGGTACCGGCGCGTAGACCGGCGCGGGGGCAGCAACCGGCGCAGGCGTGTTATACTGCTGCAATGCAGTTTGCAGGATGGCGCGCTGTACAGCGACCTGCATCTGCGTCAGCTGCGCGTCGGTCGTGGGCAGCAGCGATTGCAAAATCGCCTGCTGGATAAGCTGCTGCATCATGGCCTGCTGTACGGCTGCGGCCTGGGCCTGCGCGACGGCGGGGTTTGCGGCCGCGATCTGCGCCGCGCTCGCAGGCTGAATGCCTGCCGCTGCACCCGCGCCACCGTTCAACATGCTGGCTACACCCATACCCGCCGCGCCACCGAGGGACGCCCCGGTCTGGCCCGCGACCAACTGCGCTGTCGTGCTGCCACCAAGCGCCGAGCTTGCCGCGCCACCTACGGCTGTACCTGCCGCTGCACCAGCGGTCGATCCCAGCATATTGGTCAGGCCGGTAGAACCGCAGCCCGAAAGCGCCATTGCAAGGCCCAGCGCGGCAAGGCCGCTTTTGCGCATCATCGTCATCTCATATCTCCTAGGTTGAACTGGTGTGGGGCGGTCTGCTACGGGATTCAGAGTTTTGGTTCACATTTTGCGACTCCTTTTGCGCTTGGTCGGGCATCCCAAAGGGGCCGGTGCAGCAAAAAGGGTTACAAAGTCGGGCAATCCTTACTGTCATTGATATCGATCTCACGATCCGCAGGTTAACGCTGTCCTAAAGAGATCAAGTGTTATGCCTAATGGCGATTAACGATCTTCATACAGATCAAATACAACCGAAAGCAGAATGGGTTGGCACGACGTTCCTGTCAGGATGCCAACTGGAACGGTGTCCACCGTCCACCCCGCAATTCACCGCCACCATCGCGCGGTGTCATCATCGGCATAAGAACGCTGTCATGCCCGCGAAGATGCGCATCCATTTATCTAACGACTTTGAATTTCGAATTTGCGGGGATGACACTTGATGACTCGCTTCGCATGGACGCGCCGATCGACTTTTGATGGCATCGCGACAACCGCCTTCCAGAGTCGGACCAGAACCGCTAAACCCCGCCCATGAGCACCATCGGACATAACAGCGGCACCCCGCTCCCCCCCGAAGTCGCGCGGCGGCGTACCTTCGCGATCATCTCGCACCCCGACGCGGGCAAGACCACGCTGACCGAGAAGCTGCTCGTCTATGGCGGCGCGATCCAGACCGCCGGGGCCGTCCGCGCACGCGGAGAACAACGCCGCGCAACCTCCGACTTCCTCAAGATGGAGCAGCAGCGCGGCATCTCCGTCTCCGCCTCCGCCATGACCTTCGAGTGGGGCGATTGCTGGTTCAACCTGCTCGACACGCCGGGCCACGAGGATTTTTCCGAAGACACCTACCGCACCCTCACCGCCGTCGATGCCGCCGTCATGGTCATCGACGCCGCCAAGGGGATCGAGCCGCAAACGCTGAAACTGTTCGAGGTCTGCCGGATGCGCAACCTCCCCATCCTCACCTTCGTGAACAAGATGGACCGCGAGGCGCGCGACACCTTTGAGATCGTGGACGAGATTCAGGAAAAGCTCGCCCTCGACGTCACCCCCGCGTCATGGCCAATCGGCATGGGCCGCGATTTCTTGGGCACCTACGACCTGCTGCACGACCGTCTCGGCCTGATGGACCGCGCCGACCGCAACCGCAAGGCCGAAACGCTGGAGATGCGGGGCTTGGACGACCCGGCGCTTGCCACCCACGTCCCCGAAGGCCAACTCGCCGAACTGCGCGAAAACGTCGAGATGGCGCGTGAACTCATGCCCGCCTTCGACCGCCAATCCTTCGAAGAAGGGCACATGACCCCCATCTGGTTCGGCTCGGCAATCAACTCCTTCGGGGTGGCCGAATTGCTGGCGGGCCTCGCCGAATACGCCCCAAAACCCCAGCCGCGCGAGGCGGTAAAGGGCGACACCACCCGCACCGTCGAGCCGGGCGAAAAACCCGTCACCGGCTTCGTCTTCAAGGTGCAGGCGAACATGGACCCCAAGCACCGCGACCGCGTCGCCTTCCTGCGCCTCACCTCCGGCGAGTTCAAGCGCGGAATGAAGATGCATCACGTGCGCAGCGGCAAGCCGATGGCGATCACCAACCCCGTCCTCTTTCTCGCCAGCGACCGCGAATTGGCCGAGAACGCATGGGCGGGCGACATCATCGGCATCCCCAACCACGGCCAGTTGCGCATCGGCGACTCGCTGACCGAGGGTGAGAGCCTGCGCTTCTCCGGCATCCCGTCCTTTGCGCCGGAACTGCTGCAAAACTGCCGCGCGGGCGACCCGATGAAGGCCAAGCATCTCGACAAGGCGCTGAACCAGTTCGCGGAAGAAGGCGCGGCCAAGCTGTTCAAGCCCGAAATCGGCGGCGCATGGATCGTCGGCGTCGTCGGCGCGCTGCAATTCGACGTATTGAGCAGCCGCATCGAAACCGAATACGGCCTGCCCGTCCGTTTCGAGCAGACCCAGTACCGCGAAGCCCGCTGG
>CALJIU010000016.1 GCA_937974055.1 uncultured Neomegalonema sp.
CATCCTCGATGAAAGCGATTTGCAGATCACGTTCATGCCCGCCAGCTACAAGGAGGGCAACCAGAGCCAATTGGACGATGAACCGGGCATGACCCTCGCCGCGTGGCAGCAAAGGCCGGAAAGCGTGGGGACGGTATTGGCCCGCAGCGCGAGCGCGTCGGACAAGCCGACCATCCGCCCGAATTACCTGAGCGCCCCGGAAGACCGCCGCGTGCTGCTCGCGGGGCTGAAACTCGTACGCAAACTCATGCGCAGCGCGCCGATGCAGCCCTATTTCGACGGCGAGATCTACCCCGGCGATGCCGTTCGATCCGACGAAGAACTTCTGGCTACCGCAATCGACCGGGGAACGACGACATTCCACATGATCGGAACCTGCCGCATGGGTCCACCATCGCGGTCGGATAGCGTCGTGGATAACCTGCTAAAAGTGCATGGCTTGCAAAACCTGCGCGTTGCGGATGCCTCGATCATGCCGACGATGCCCGCAGCGAATACGAACGCGGCGGCCCTTATGATCGGGGAGATGGCGGCGTCTTTCCTTCGCTGATCCGCCCCCGTTCGAGGGAAGGACTGGCGCGGGGGCGGGGAATGGTTTTACGGTGCCCGCGCAACAAGGAATCGCCTATGCCAAAAGTGCTCGTGATCGTTCCGTTTCCGATGAGCGAGGAGAACCGCTCGCTGCGCCGTGCCCAATTGTCCTCGGTCACGCTGGAGCGGGGAATATCATTCATATTCGAAAGCGTGCGGGTCGCGCCGAAACATTACGTCAGCGCGGGCGATATGACCCTTGCGGATTTCGGCGTGATGCAGGCGGGGCTGTCGGCGCAGGAGCGCGGCTTCGACGCCGTTTGCATCGACACCATGAGCGATAGCGGCGTTGCCGCCCTGCGCTCGGCCCTCGATATCCCCGTTATCGGGCCGGGGCGGGCCTCGATGCTGACCGCGCTGATGTTCGCCGACCGCTTTTCGATCCTCGCCATGTGGCCGCATTGGACGCATCTGTACACCAAGACGCTGCGCGACCTGCGCCTCAGCGATCATTGCGCCTCGATCCGCTGGATCGACCATCAGCCCGATAATCAGGGTTTGCTGGGCGAGAAGAAGGAGGAGGTGATCGCCGCGTTGGAGGCCACCGCCCGCCGCTGTATCGAAGAGGATGGCGCGCAGGCGATCCTGCTCGGCTCGACCACCATGCACGAGGCCCATGCGGCGCTGGCCGCCGCCCTACCCGTGCCGGTCATCAATCCCGGTCCCCTGACCTATAAGCTGGCCGAAGCGGCACTGGGGCTGGGCCTGAGCCACAGCCGCGCGGCCTATCCCGCTTCGCCCGATCTGCCGGTCGACCTCATCAATGGAATGACGACATAAGAGCTTTCTACAACGAAGCCCATTGTATCAATTCCGATGTTCCAATACTATTTTCAATGCACAGGTATGTGTACCCTTTTATTTATCGCCCGGTCTGCTTCACATGAACATTTCAATTGATAGCATACTATCTTTGCGATCTCTTCTCGCAAGCCCACTGCGGTCAATCAGACAATTACTAGACCGAAGAGAAATATCGAAAGAAAAATACCTAGGACTTAAAGAAGGAAACTTTATCCGAGAGTATTTAGAAAGAGGGGGAGAGAGCATCTCTCAATCTTCTTTTTCGATTTGGGCTGAAAAATTCTCCACCGCTGAAACTTTCAAAAACATGCTTCATTTCGAGAACTTTGAGAGCAGGGACATTCCCTTATTAGATGATGATCTTACTCAAAAGATGATATCTGGATATATAGACCAACCTGCGGCTAGAACCCTCCTGAATGCTGGAGTAATCGACGTGAGGGTCATAAGGAGAGTTTTTCTTTGGCAAAAAATATTGTCTGCAATCATAATATCATGCAGCGTGTTTGCAGCTACTGCATTATCGCTTTTAGTGCTATTTTCTTACATTGTGGCAATCGAAAACAAAATTCTTTTGTCAACATCGGTATTAGTAGTAGCTTTGATATTTTCCTCTCTCTGCAACGGTGCAGCCAAGCTGTGCGCCAAGTATATAAGCATAGAGAAGAACATCTTTGTGATTAGATGGACAAGGAGAGGTAAAAATATCTTTTACTGCCTAAATGAAAACCCCTCAATAATTAACTACATTCCAAGCTACGAAGATAAAAATTGAACGTAGGAATAGATACGACATGAAGAAGACAATGCTGGTCGAGTTCGGCATCGGCACCTCGCTGCGCCGCCGCGACTATACCGAGGCCGCCTGCCGCGCCGTGCGCGATGCCCTGTGGCGCAACTCGATCAATGTGGCCGAGCTGTTCGGCTTTCCGAAGGAGGCGATGATCCTCGACGTGACCATCGGCGTGGCCGATCCCGATGCGGTGGATACGGCGGCGGTCGCGGCCCTGTTCCCCTATGGCCAACCCACCGTCACCGCTACGCGCGGGGGTCTGGATGTGCCGCGCAGCGACGGGGGCCAGCCGACCGTCATCGCCAATGCCGCCATCACCGTCAGCTTCGATATGGAGGCATCCGCATGACCGAGCAGCGCATCATCATCGAAATGGGCATGGGCACCGACCTGCATGGCGGCGACGTGACCAAGGCCGCCATCCGCGCGGTGGACGACGCCATGCGCCGGTCGTCGCTGCCGATCTTCGGCTCGCTGGGCATGGATCATTCGGAAATGCGGGTGAAAGTGACCATCGGCACCCACGACCCCGCCGCGCTGGATACCGACAGGATCGTCGCCCACATGCCGCGTGGCCGGGCCGAGGTTTCGGCGGTGGTCGGCGGGCTTCATCTCGACGGTGACGATCCGATGATCGTGGTCACGGCGGCGGTGGAGGCGTTTCTGCCGCTTCAGACGGGCAAATGGGCGCTGTCCGATTGAGGGTCACACTGTTAACCCATTTGCGCCTGCGTTCCTTGGCCCGCCGCATACACGGGCAGGCGGACCACCACCTCGGTTCCCATCTCTGGCTGAGAGCGGATTTCCAGCGATCCGCCCTGACGCTTCGCGAGGCTCGCGCTGAGGGGCAGGCCGAGGCCCGTTCCCTCGAAGCTGCGGCTGATCGAATTATCGGCTTGGCGAAACGGTTTGAGGCATTCGAGGATCTCGCCCTCCGTCATCCCGATGCCGGTATCGCGCACGGTCACGGCGACCATCTCGCCCTCGTGCACCGCCTCCATCTCCACCGATCCGCCCTGCGGGGTGAATTTGATGGCATTACTCAGCAGGTTGATCATGATCTGCTTGAAGCGCAGATCATCGGCCATGATCGACAGGTCATCGGCCACCGGCGCGATGGTCACCTCGACACCCTGCTTCGACGCCTGCGCCGACATCACCCGCGCGTGCTGTGCGAAGGCATCGGCGATATCCACCTTTTCGAGATACAGCGGCATCTCGCCGGATTCGATTCTGGCCAAATCGAGGATATCGTTGATGACGGATAGCAGATGTTGCCCGCTGTCATGGATATCGTTCACATATTCCAGCACCTTGCCCGGCGTCACGGTGCCCAGCATCCCCGACGTGATAAAGCCGGAAAAGCCGATGATCGCATTCAACGGCGTGCGCAATTCATGGCTCATATTGGCAAGGAATTCGGATTTCGCATTATCCGCGATTTCCGCCCGCTGCTCCGCCGCCTTCAACTCGGTCACGTCCAACTCGCTGACCAAAAAAGCCTCTTCGCCGGTCGTGGAATCCCGGCATCGGCTCGCGCTGATCTCGTGCCAACGGTCACCGGTATCGGTGGTGACGATCGTGACGATCTTGGCAACCCCATCTCGCTCGAGGGTGGACAGGAATGCCTTGCCTTCCTTGGGGCGGCGAAAGCGGTCGATCATCCCGATATCCAGATCGGTGCGGGCACCCCGCGCGGCAGGGTTGAGGTAGAGCGGAACGCCCTCGCGAGAGAACAGCGATATCATCACCGGCGTATGCAACAGCGCCTGCACACTGCGCAGGTTTTCCGGCCCCTGCGCCCGAATGACGCTGCCCTCGCACATCATGGCGAGGCGTCCATCCGGCAGGGTGATCCCCCGAAACCGCACATCCAGCGTGCAGGGCTGACCGTTCGGATACAGGGTCCATATCTCGTCGAAAACACGGTCGGGATCGGCGAGATCGACCCGGTACTGGTTCATCCGCTCCCGCACGCCGACGGACATGTCCAGCGACAGGTCACGCGCCAGCAATTCCTGCATACTGCCCGCATTCCAAGCATCGAGAGCAGCATTATTCGCGTAGACGACGCGCGATAGATCGAAGTCGAAAATCCAGACAGCCGTCTTCATCCGCTGCGCGATGAGGCCAAGCCCGTCTGTCGACAGGACCTTTCCCAACTCTTCGGGTGATAACAACGGTTCCGTGCTCCGGGGCGATCTTCTCTGGGTTGCGAGTAGCTATGCTACCGGCAAATCGTGACGATCAATATAACAGGTTACGTTGTATATCCGACTTCGCTGCAGCCATCTGCCACCAATCTTTCACAGGTTTGTGAGGTCGATCCCGTCCCTGTCGGATCAGCCCGTGGGGCGGTCGTCGAATGCCTGTGCGTAGGCGAAAAGGGCGGGTTGGCCGCCGGTATGCCAGTAGAGGATGCGCGGCCCGGCCAATTCGCCGCGCTCGTGCAGCGTGATGGTCCCCGCCATGACCTTGCCGGTATAGACCGGATCGAGCAGCAAGCCCTCTTCGCGCGCTGTGCGCAGGATCGCGTCATGGGTCGCGGCGCTCATCTGGCCGTAGCCCTTTTCGCGCTCATCGTGGAAGCAGCGCACGTCACTATCGGGGATCGTGAGGTCGAGGCCGGTCAGCGCCGCCATGTCGCGCAGGCGCTTGGCCACCCGCGCCTGTTGGATATCCGCCGCCCGCCGGACACAGATGCCCCGCACGGGGGTCTGAACGCCCAATGCCCGCAGGCCGAACAGGATGCCGCAATGGGTCTGCGCGCTCCCCGATGCCACGACGATTTCGTCATACGGCAAGTCGCCGTCATGCTGCGCCACCAGCTCCATCGCCCCGATCACGTAGCCCAGCGCGCCAAGCGGGGGCGTGCTCGCCGCCAGCCCGATGATGTAAGGGGTCCGCCCCTCGGCCCGCAGCGTTTCGGCGATTCCCTCCAGCGAGGCATCGGCGGCGTCTTCATCCTCGCCAACCGGAAAGCTGTGAATGGTCGCGCCGAACAGGTGGTCGAGCAGCACATTGCCGTTGCGGCGGTGGGTGTCGTCGATATCGGGTACCCGCTCCTCCAACTGCACATGGATATCCATGCCCGCCCGCCGGGCCATCGCCGCCGCCGTGCGCACGAAATTCGACTGGACCGCCCCGGTAATCAGGATCGTGTCCGCCCCCCTCGCCTCAGCCGCACCAATATAGAATTCGAGCTGGCGCACTTTATTGCCGCCGAACGCGACCCCGGTGCAGTCATCCCGCTTGACCGTCAGGTCCAGCCCCAGCGACGCGCCAAGGCGGGGCAGCGGCTCCAGCGCGGTGGGCGCATGGGTGGCACGGTGGCGGGGAAAGCGGGCCAATGCCCGCTCGACGATCTCAGGTGAAAACATCGGTTCGCTCTGCTAGGGACGGGGAAAATCTATTTGGAGGACCACCATGACACGGAAAATCGCACTGGTCACGGGCGCAGCCCAAGGCATCGGCCTCGCCTGCGCGACGGCACTGGCGGAAGACGGCGCGCAGGTCGTGCTGGTCGATATCAAGGGCGATGCGGTGCGCGAATCCGCCGCCACCCTCGACGGGGCGACCGGCCATGAGGTCGATGTCTCGGATCGGGCCGCACTGGGCGCGCTGTTCGACAAGGTGGAGGCCGATTACGGGCCGGTTTCGATCCTCGTGAACAATGCCGGGATCGCCATGCCGGAGGACTTTCTGGAGGTGACGCCCGACCGCTTTCAGCAGGTGCTCGACCTCAACCTGCTCGCCCCGTTCATCGCCACCCAGCGGGCGGCAAAGGGCATGATCGACGCGGGCATCAAGGGGGCGGTGGTCAATATGTCGTCGATCAACGCACAGGTCGCGATCCCCTCGATTGCCGCCTATTGCGCGTCGAAGGGCGGGATCATGCAGTTGACCAAGGTGGCCGCGCTGGCGCTGGCCCCCCACGGCATCCGCGTCAATGCGGTGGGGCCGGGGTCCATCGATACCGAGATGATGGCCGGGGTGAATGCCGACCCGACCGCGATGGCGCGCGTTATGTCGCGCACGCCGCTGGGCCGGGTGGGCGAAGCGCGCGAGATTGGGGATGTGGTCGCCTTCCTCGCCTCGGACAAGGCCAGCTACATCACGGGAGAGACGATCTATGTCGATGGCGGGCGGCTCGGCATGAACTACACGTGTTGAAAATGTAGGGAAATCACGGTAGCATAGCACCATGACGACGAATTCTTCCCCCGATACTGCACCGAAAGGCGAGTGCAGCACTGCGTGGCTGGGCCGCGCGGGACTGCGCCCGACCCGTCAGCGATGTGCGCTTGCGGGCCTGTTGATCGGGGGCGGCAACCGTCACCTGACGGCGGAGGCGCTGCACGGCGAGGCGCAGGCGGCAGATATGGGCGTGTCGCTGGCGACGGTCTACAACACGCTGAAAGCCTTCACCTCGGCGGGTTTGCTGCGCGAGATCGTGATCGAGCCGGGGCGCGTGTATTACGACACCCGGATCGATGATCACCCGCATTTCTACTACGAAAGCGACGGCACGATTGCCGATGCGCCGGTCGGATCGGTCGCTTTCGCGTCCCTGCCCGACGCCCCCGACGGCACCGAAATCGCCTCGGTCGATGTGGTGGTCCGCCTGCGCACGCGCTGACCCCGTTTGGGAGCATTGCCATCAGGACGTCGACCGTGATTCCGACGCTGGAAACCGAGCGGCTGATCTTGCGCGAACCCCGCGACGAGGACGCATCCGCCTATGCTGCGTTTTACGCGGATGCGCAGGCGTCGGCCTTCTATGGCGGGCCGTTGCTGGCGCATGAGGCGTGGGGGATGCTGGCGCGGGATATCGGGCATTGGTCCCTGCGCGGCTATGGCATGTGGGTCGTGGAGCGGCGGGATACGGGCGACGTCATCGGCGGGTGCGGGCTGATGTGGCCAACCGGATGGCCCCGGTCCGAGCTGACATGGTGGATCTTGCCCGATGCGCGGCGTCAGGGATTTGCCAAGGAAGCATCGCTCGCGGCCATTGCCTTCGGCTACGATACCCTCGGCTGGGACTTGGTGCAGACGCATATGAAGGACGACAACGCCGCCGCCCGTGCGCTGGCCCTGTCGCTGGGTGGCGAGGCCATCACGCGGGAGGCGTTTCCCGATGGGGTGAGCCGCGACATCTACGCCCTGCCCCGCCCGTAATCACTCCGACAGGAACGCGCGCACGGGCACCAGTGACACAGCCGGGGCTTCCTCCATCGGGACATGGCCGATGGCGGGCAGGCGCACGAGGCGGGCATCGGGCAACGCGGCGAGGTAGTCCTGCGCGTTCGAGATCGGGATGAACCCATCCTCCTCGCCCCAGAGCAGCAATACGGGCATGTCCATCTTCGTCAATAACGGCACGGGATCGACGAGCACGGTCTGGCGGAAACGGTCGAGCAGGGCCGCGCGGGCACCGGGGGCGCGCAGCAGGTCGTGGTAGCGGGTCAGCGTCGCCTCGTCGATGCGAGCGGGGTCGGCATAGGCCCCCTCCAGACTGGACCGCAGGAAGAAGCGCGGCAGCACGTATTCGACCAGATCGAAGACCGGCGAAATCTCGGTGGGTTTGCCGTATTCGAAGGGCGGGCTGGCGAAACCGTCGGGGGAAACGAGCACCAGCCAGTCGACCCGCGCGGGGTGGGTGGCGGCGAAGGTCCACGCGATGCGGCCCCCCAGCGAGTTGCCGATCAGGGCCGCGCGCTGCACGCCGAGGTCGTCCATCAGCGCGTCGAGGATCGCGACGGTGCGGGTGTCGGTGTAATCCCCGGTCGGGTCGGGGGGCGACAGGCCGGAACCGGGCAGGTCGAAGCGGATCACGCGGAAGTCGTCTTCCAGCGCGGTCGCCCAAGGCTGCCATGTATGCAGGCTGGAGGCGACGCCGTGGATCATAATGACCGCTCGCCCCTCGCGCGGGCCGGTATCGCGCACATGCAGGCGCGTTCCCGCCACCTCGCGCATATCCGTGGCGGCGGCAAGGTAGCGGGTGTCCAGCGTTTCGCGCGACAGGTCGGGCGTCCAGGCGCAACCCGCCACCCCCAGCGCCAATGCCAGTGCGGTGCAGAGTAGGATGCGCTTCATGCTGTCTTCCCTTTCGGAAACAGGAATACGGCCAGCCCCAGCATCGCGACGCCTATCGCCAGATCGATTGGGAACATGCGGGTCAGGGTATCAGGGCCGAACAACCATAGCTCGAATCCGAAGCCCGCCCCCTCGATCCCGAAAACGGAGATGGCGAGGATGTTGTTGGTGACATGCAATCCAATGGCCGCGCCCAGCCCACCCGTGCGCCAGACAAGCGCCGCCGTGATCAAACCGAACAGGAAGATATGTACCAGCATCCGCCACCGCATCCCCGCCTCCATCGCGTCATCGTAATGCAGCGCGGTGAAGATGAGGGCGGGGATCACGGCCCAGATAATCGGATTGCGCGACCAGACCGCGAATTGCTGAAGGATATAGCCCCGGAACAGCAGTTCCTCGGACGTCGCCTGCACGATGACCGCCAAGACGATGGGGATGAGCCACAGCCCCCATGTCGCCAGTGGCAATTCCGTCCGTTC
>CALJIU010000017.1 GCA_937974055.1 uncultured Neomegalonema sp.
GTCGCCGGAATCGGTGGAGCCGTTCAAGGCGCTGTTCACGCAAGGGATGGTAACGCACGAGACGTATTCGCGGATGGAAACGTCGAAGGACGGGGTCGAGCGCGAGATCTATTTCACCCCCGAAGAGGTGACGCGGGTGGGCGAGGGGGCTTGGACCCTGAAGGCCGATGGTGCGCCGGTCACCACGGGTGGCATCGTCAAGATGTCGAAATCCAAGCGCAACGTCATCGACCCGGATGACATCATCGAACGGTTTGGGGCCGATACCGCCCGCTGGTTCATGCTGTCGGATAGTCCGCCCGAACGCGATGTGGAATGGACCGAGGCCGGAGCCGAAGGGGCCGCACGGCATCTGCAACGGGTGTGGCGGCTGGTTTCGGAGGCCGCCGAGCGCAGCCCGCAGGCCGAATCGGGCGATGCCGGGGCCGCCGAGGGGCTGCGCAAGGTCACGCACCGCGCGATTCAGGCGATCACCGACGATATCGCCGCCTTCCGCTTCAACAAGGCGGTCGCGCAGCTATACGGCCTGACCAACGCCACCGCCGGATTCAAGGCGACCGGCCCGGCGGCGGATGCGGCCTTGCGCGAGGCGGTCGAGACGCTGTGCCTGCTGATGGCCCCGATGACGCCGCATCTGGCGGAGGAATGCTGGGCGGCGCTGGGGCATGACACGATGGTGGTCGAGACGGCTTGGCCCGTGGCCGACCCTGCGCTGCTGGTCGATGATCTGGTGACGCTGCCGGTGCAGGTGAACGGCAAGAAGCGCGCCGATATTCAGGTGGCGCCCGACGAGAGCCGCGATAAGGTGGAGGCGCTGGCGCTGTCTCAAGAGGCGGTCGTGAAGCTGCTCGACGGGGCCAGCCCGAAGAAAGTGATCGTTGTGCCGGGGCGGATCGTCAATGTCGTCATGTAACAGACGTTTCTTTGCATTGGGCGCGCTGGCCCTTGGTGGGTGCGGCTTTCGCCCGCTGTATGGTGGTGGCACCGAGGCCGGGCCGGGGCGGTTGTTGCAATCGGTGCAGATCGAGCGCGAATCGGGGGAACTGGGCTTTCGCGTCCATGAAGCCCTGATCGAGCGGTTGCGCCCACCCACGCCCGCCGCGCCCCTGCGCCTGACCACCCGCACGCGGCTCGACCGGGATGGGCTGGCCATCGAGGAAGACGACGAAGTTACGCGCTATAATCTGCGCGTCTTCACCCGCTATACATTGCAGCGCGTGGGCGCGGCCCCCTCCGCCACGCCGCTGACCGAGGGGGAGGTTCGCTCCATCGCCGCGTATAACGCCACCTCCTCGCAATACGCCACCTTGGTGGCGGAGCGGCAGGTGCTGGACCGTACCGCCAAGGAAATCGCGGATAAGATCGCCAAGCGCCTTGCGGTGGCCTACGACCCGGCTTGGGGGGCCTGAGCCGGGGTGGCGAAGATCGCCGCAGGTCGCGCACGGGGGTATCTGAAGAACCCCGATAAGGCGCATCATGCGCTGCTGCTCTACGGTCCCGACGCCACCCAGATCGCCGCCCGCCGGGATGAGGCCGTGCGTGCCTTGCTGGGCGGGGCGACCGACGACCCGTTTCGTTTCATCCGGCTGGAAGGGGATCAGGTGCGGCGCGATGCGGCGCTGCTGGCCGATGAGGTCGGTGCGCTGAGTTTCGGGGGCGGGGACCGGGTGATCGTGGTCAATAACGCGACCGACGCCACTACCGCCGCGATTGCCGCCACGCTGGAAACGATGACCGGCGGCGCGACCCTGATCGTGACGGGGGGGCAGTTGGCGGCGTCCTCGAAACTGCGCAAATTATTCGAGAATGCGGGCAATGCCGCCGCGCTGCCGTTCTATCCGGCGGAGGGTGCGGCGCTGGAGACGGAGTTTTCCGCCATGCTGGGCGAATTGGGCGCGCCGCCGGTGGGGCCGGATGCGCGGGCGGCGCTGGGCGGGGTGCTGGCCGGGTTCCAATTCGGGGAGGCGGAACGCTTTGCCGAGACGCTGGCCCTTTACACACAGGAAGACGACGAGGTGACGGCGGAGGCGGTGCTGGCCTGCGCGCCCCCGGCGGCGGAGGCGGATTTCGATACGCTGATACAGGCGGTGGCGGGGGGCAAGCCCCGCGCGATCCCGTCGCTGGTCGATCGGCTGGATGCGCAAGGTGCCAGCCTGCCGGGGTTGATCCGGGTGCTGGCGCTGTATTTTCAACGGTTGCACCGGGGGCAAGCGTTGATGGAGGGCGAGGGGATGGATGCGGGCGGCGCGATGGCCAAGCTGCGCCCGCCGATTTTCTGGAAGCTGCGCGACACGTTCTCCGCGCAGCTACGCGCATGGCCGCATGGCGGGGTGGAGGATGCGTTGGCGCAGATCGGGGCGCTGGAGGCGGACCTGCGCAGCGGGCGGTCGCTGCCCGAACGGGCGCTGATCGAGCGGGCCTTGATGCGCATCGCCATGACGGCACCGGGGGCGCGGCGGCGGTAAGTGTGGTGACGGCGGCGGCGTGATCGGATATCATCGCGCGCATGGCAGATATTCGTGAAATCGTGATGGATACCGAGACGACCGGGCTGGACCCGGCGGACGGGCACCGCATCGTGGAAATCGGCGCGCTTGAGCTGATCAACCAAGTCCCGACCGGGCGGACCTATCACCAATACATCAATCCCCGCCGTGACATGCCTGCCGAGGCCGAAGCGATCCACGGAATTTCGGAGGAATTCCTCGCCGATAAGCCGGTTTTTGAGGCGATTGCGCAGGATTTCATCGCGTTTATCGAGGGCGGGACGCTGGTGATCCACAACGCGGCCTTCGATGTGAAGTTTCTGAACGCTGAATTGAAACGGGTCGGGGCCGCGCCGCTGAAGCTGGACGAGGCGGTGGACACGCTGGCCATCGCGCGGCAGCGGTTTCCGGGGGCGCAGAACTCGCTGGATGGGCTATCGCGGCGGTTCGGGGTGGACACGTCGAAGCGGGTGAAGCACGGGGCGCTGCTGGATAGCGAGATTTTGGCAGACGTGTATCTGGAACTGTGCGGCGGGCGGCAATCGGCGCTGGTGATGGATGTGGCGTCAAGCGGACCGGAGGAAACCTTCACCGGCCCCTACACCGCCCGCCAACGCCCCGAACCGCTCGGCTCGCTGGTGACGGAAGCAGAGCGCGAGCGCCACGCGGCGTTCGTGGCGGAGTTCAGGGGGTAGTCTATTCCGCCGCCTGCAAGGTCGGTATCGCGCTGACATCGACGGTCTGGCGGGCTTTCCACAGGTCGTAGCTGCGCTGGAGATTGAGCCACAGGTCAGGACCGTTGCCGCATAGCTTACCAAGCCTGAGCGCCATCTCCGCCGTCACGCCCTGCTTCTCGTCGAGAATGTCATAGAGGGTCTGGCGGGAGATGCCCAAGGATGCCGCAATCTCGGATTTGGGTTTGCCTAATGCTGGGAGAATATCCTCACGCAGCATTTCTCCGGGGTGCATCGCCGCAATACTTTCATGCCTAAGTGTCATCAGTGATAATCCTCATGGTCCAGCAGAATTGCGTTTTCGTCGTCAAACTGAAACGTGATCCGCCAATTTCCTGTCACCGTTACGGACCATGTTCCTGCGCGGTCTCCCTTGAGTTCGTGCAAACGATTGCCCGGTGTATTCATGTCTTCGGGCGATTTCGCATCATCCAGAGCGTTAAGGATGCGGCGAATGTGTGATATCTGCTCTTGCGGCAGCTTCGACACGTCACCTCTTGTCCAGAAAAGCTTCAACGCCTTGCTTCGAAAACTTACGATCATACAGAATATGTAAGGTCAAGCCTTACATCTGTCAAATCAAACCATCATCTCCTTCGTCCGGCTCAACGTCACGTCCGGGTAATCCCGCTCCACCCGCTGCACGTCCCAAGGGATACGAATGAGAAAGACGGGGTCGCCGTCGTGGTCCAGGGCGCATTGGCCTTTTTCCTTGGCGGTGAAGGCGTCTACGGCGGTGCGGGTGCCGTGAATCCAGCGGGCTTCGCGGTACTGGGTCTGCTCGAAACGGACGGGCAGGCCGTATTCGGTTTCGATGCGGCTGCTCAATACGTCGAATTGCAGCGCGCCGACGACGCCGACGATCCATGCGCCGCCGATTTCGGGCTTGAACAG
>CALJIU010000018.1 GCA_937974055.1 uncultured Neomegalonema sp.
ATCGCATCGACCTTTTCGACCGTCTGGTCGTCCATCTCCAGCTTGCGACCCCATTCGCGATCCGTCTCGCCCGGCATCTTATCGGTGGCGTCCAAACCGATCTTGGAGCCTAGACCACTGACGGGGCTGGCGAAATCGAGGTAGTCGATGGGGGTGTGCTCGATGATCGTGCAGTCGCGGGCGGGGTCCATGCGGGTGGTGACGGCCCACCAGACGTCATCCCATGAACGTGCGTTCACGTCGTCATCCACGACGATGATCCATTTCGTGTACATGAACTGGCGCAGATAGGACCATGCACCCATCATCACGCGCTTGGCATGGCCGGGATAGGCCTTCTTCATCGAGATGACGGCGATACGGTAGCTGCATCCTTCGGGGGGGAGCCAGAAATCGACGATCTCCGGGAACTGGCCCTGAAGCAGCGGGATGAACACCTCGTTCAGCGCCTCGCCCAGAATGGCGGGTTCGTCCGGCGGGCGGCCTGTATAGGTGCTCAGATAGATCGGCTTTTGGCGCATCGTGATGGCGGTGACGGTGAAGACGGGGAATCTTTCGACCGAGTTGTAGTAGCCGGTATGGTCGCCGAACGGGCCTTCATCCTCGTATTCGTCCAGCGATACGTAGCCCTCCAGCACGATTTCGGCGGTCGCAGGCACCTTGATCGGTTGGGTCTTGCAGTCGATCAACTCGACCTGCTTGCCCCGTAGCAGACCCGCAAAATGATACTCACTGAGAGTGTCCGGGACGGGTGTAACCGCACCAAGGATCGTGCCGGGGTCCGCGCCCAGCACGGCGGCGGCGGGCAGGGGTTCGGGCTTTTCGTCCTTCCACCGTTGGTGATGCTGCGCGCCGCCGCGATGTTTTAGCCAACGCATGATGAGCTTGTTCTTCGAGAGTTTCTGCATCCGGTAGATGCCGAGATTGTAGTCATCTTCGCGCTTACCGCTCGGTCCCTTCGTCACGATCAGCGGCCATGTCACCAGCGGCCCGGCTTCGTCCGGCCAGCAGGTCTGGATCGGCAGGCGGTCGAGGTCGATATCGTCGCCGGTCAAGACCACTTCCTGACACGGGGCGGTCTTGCCGAAGACGCCGCCCCAGCTTTTGGGCTTCATGGTCAGCACGGTCTTGGCCAGCGGGATGAGATCGAGCGCCTCTCGAACGCCGCGCGGGGGTTCGGGTTGCTTGAGATAGGCCAGCAATTCGCCGACTTCGCGCAGATCATGACCTGTGCGCCGCTCCTTGCCGCCCAGCGTGACCCCGCGCGCCACCCGCTCGACAGTGCCGAACAGGTTGACGAGCACCGGCATTTCGGAGGGCCGTCCGTCCTCATGCGTGACATTCTCGAACAGCAATGCCGGGCCGCCGGCGTGCAGGACGCGCTTGTGGATTTCGGTGATCTCACGGTCCATCGAGACCGGTTCGGTGATCCGCACCAGATCTCCATCCTTCTCCAGCCGTTCGATGAAGTCTCGCAGACTCGAATACGCCGCCATGTCACTCTCCGTTCGTTTCACCGAGAGCATATAGCGCGCCGCGCACGGATCGACGCCCTAAAGGTCGCACGTGAGGGCGAAAAACCTGCTTGCAAATATCCAGATCGTTGGGCATCGTATTGGTAGGTTTTAACAATTGAAAGGAGGTGATCCAATGGTCAGTGGGATTCAGGTCAAAGGGACTGTCGCAGGACTTACGGGTGTCATCTCTGACAGGATGGCACGCGCCTGACAGTACGGTCTTCTAGACCATTCCTGCGAAGGGCTGCACCGATTGTGCGGCCCTTTTCTTTTTCACGTACCGCGCTTCGTGCGCAGACCTTCCCAATAATCGAGGCGCTTCTTCAACTCCCGCTCGAAGCCGCGCTCCACCGGATCGTAGAACACAGTGCGGCCCATAGCGTCGGGGAAATAGTCCTTGCCCGAAAATCCATCCGGCGCGTCGTGGTCATAGGCGTAATCCTTACCGTAGCCCATATCCTTCATCATCGAGGTCGGCGCGTTCAAAATATGCATGGGCGGGTCAAGAGAACCGGTTTCGCCCGCCGCCCGCATCGCGGCCTTGAATGCGGCATAGGCGGCATTCGATTTCGGCGCGGTGGCGATGTAGACGACCGCCTGCGCGATGGCGAGTTCGCCTTCCGGCGAGCCAAGAAAATCGTAAGTATCCTTGGCCGCAATCGCTTGCGTGACCGCCTGCGGATCGGCCAGCCCCACATCCTCCACCGCCATACGCACCACACGGCGAGCGATGTAGAGCGGATCTTCCCCACCCTTGAGCATGCGGGCGAGCCAGTAGAGGGCGGCATCGGGATCGGAACCGCGAACGGATTTATGCAGCGCGGAGGTGAGATTGTAATGCCCTTCCCTGCCCTTGTCATAGATCGGCGCGCGACGCGCGAGGGCGGTGGTCAGCCCCTGAACATCGAGCGGCGGTCCGGCGTGGTGGGTGAGGAGTTCTTCGGCAAGGTTCAGCAGAAAGCGCCCGTCGCCATCGGCCATGGCAATCAGAGTCTCGCGCGCTTCTGGCGTCAGCGATAGCGGGCGCTGATCGTCTTCGGCCCTTTTCAATAAGGTTTCCAATGCCGCCTCGTCCAAGCGCCGCAGGACGAGAACCTGCGCACGGCTGAGGATAGCGGCGTTCAGTTCGAAAGAGGGATTCTCGGTCGTCGCGCCGATGAGAACGATGGAGCCGTCCTCCATATGTGGCAAAAAGCTGTCTTGCTGGGCGCGGTTGAAGCGGTGGATTTCATCGACAAAGAGCAGCGTGCCCTGCCCCACCGCACGTCGCGCCTTTGCCGCGTCGAAAACTTTGCGAAGGTCGGCGACGCCGGTGAAGATGGCGCTGATCTGCTCGAAATGCAGGTCGGTCGCATCGGCGAGGAGGCGGGCGATGGTGGTCTTGCCCACGCCCGGCGGCCCCCACAGGATCGCCGAACTCAGGCGGCGTGCGCCGACCATGCGGCCCAGTGGGGCGTCCGGGTCGAGCAGATGGTCCTGCCCAATCACTTCCGCCAACACGCGGGGACGCAGCCGGTCGGCCAAGGGGCGCGGATTATCGTCGGCCAAACCCGCCGCACCGAACAGATCGCTCATCCGCGCGTATCCAACCGCAATATCTGGCCATTTCGCTCGATGGCGATTCGCCAATAGCCCGTATTGCGCACCAAGGCCGCTTCGACATCGACCACACGTTCGATTCTCTGTCCGTTGATTTCACGCAAAATATCGCCCGGACGGATGCCGTAGCGCGGTGCGAAGCCGCTGCGCACCTCAAGTACGATGACCCCTTCGAGGACGGCGTCGATGCCGTTCTCCTGCGCCAATGCCGGGTTGATATTGGCGATTGTCACCCCCGATAACGGCGTGCGCCCCCCGACCGTGGCCGTGTCGCGTGGCGGTTCTTCGGGGGCGGTGACGAGGCGGACATCGGCGGTAAGGCGCTTTCCATCGCGTAGATATCCAACAGGTAGGCTCGCCCCCAACCGCCCCGTGCCGAGGCGGTAATCGAGTGATGCTAGATCTGAAACGGGTAGCCCCTCTACATCCAACACGATATCGCCGGGCCGCAGGCCCGCTTCGAGCAGCGTGCTGCGTGGGTGCAGGCTCGACAAGATCACGCCGTCGGGAACCTCTAGCCCCAGCGATTCCGCGATTTCCTGTGTCACGGGCTGACCCGAAATGCCCAACCAAGCGCGGGCGACGGTCGCATTGCCGGTGGTCGCCGATTCCACCGCCTGCCGCGCGAGGTCGGCAGGGATCGCGAAGCCGATGCCATTGGACCCACCGGATGGGCTGAGGATCATCGTATTGATGCCGATCAACTGCCCGCCCATATCCACCAGCGCACCGCCCGAATTACCCGGATTGATCGCCGCATCGGTCTGGATGAAAACGCGGCCATCCTCCGCGCTGCGCGCTTGGGCGGAGATGATACCGCTGGTCACCGTCTGGCCGACACCGAACGGATTGCCGATGGCAAGGACGAGGTCGCCAACTTCCATCGTGTCGGAGTCGCGGAAGTTGAGATACGGCAAGTTCGCGGCGTCGATCTTTAAGACCGCTAAATCGTTGCGCTCGTCCTTCAACAAGACACGGGCGATGAACTCTCGCCGGTCGGTAAGGGCCACGGTAATCTCATCGGCCCCCTCAATCACATGGGCATTCGTCAAAACGATGCCGCCCGCATCGACGACAACCCCCGACCCAAGCGATGTTTCCTCACGTGAACTGGGGCCGAGGCGATTGCCGAACAGCATCTCGAACATCGGATCGACATAGCGGCGCTTGACGAATGTCTTGGTATAGATGCTGGCAACCGCAGGGGCCGCTGACCGCACGACGGGGGCGAAGGACAGGGTGATCTGAGCCGAGGATTGCGGGACTTGATAGGGCGAGGGGTTGGGCTGCGATAGCTCGAAAACTTCGAGCGGTGCGTCGGATGTGGTTACAGAGGCGAAAGTGGTGTCCTCGCGTGACACGCTCTGGCCCATTCCAAACGCCACGACCATCGCCAGCGCCACACACCCCGCCGCCACTGTGAGCCACCGCCTACCGATCATGTCCGCCTCCGTGATGTCCTAGAGCTTTTTCAGCGAACCTCGGTTCGCCTCAAAAGCTTTAAGCTTTTGTTTGGTCGCGTTTTCGAACCGCAAAACCGGTTCCCACTTTTGCTGAAAACGCTTAAGCCTTCAAATAGCGTTTCCATCTTTGTCTTTAAAGCGGTGGAACGTAGCGAGAATGGTTTTGCACAAAGAAAAAGGGCGCTCCCCTAGGGAACGCCCTCGTAATCCGGTTCGATTTGGAAGCCTATTCCTCAGCGTCCATCATCGCGTCTTCGAGTGCCATACGCTCACGGTCGCTCATGCCCTTTGCATCGGGATCGCGGTCGACCATTTCGATGACCGCCATCGGTGCCGCGTCGCCATAGCGGAAACCAGCCTTCATGATGCGCGTGTAACCACCGGAACGCTCTTCATAACGTGCGGCCAGCTCGAACAGCTTTGCGACGGCGGCGTCGGTCTTGAGCTTGGAGCGCGCGAGACGGCGCGCATGGACATCGCCACGCTTACCGAGTGTGATGAGGCGCTCAACATACGGGCGCAGCTCTTTTGCCTTTGGCAGTGTCGTCTTGATCTGTTCATGCTCGATCAGGGAAGCGGCCATATTGGCCAGCATTGCCTGACGGTGCGAATGGGTGCGGTTTAGTTTGCGGCGTCCGTTACCGTGGCGCATTGGATATTCCTTCTTCGTTTTTTGCTTTGTCAGGTCGCCGGGTGATCTTCTTGATTATAAGCGACCGCGTTGAGGATGGCCCGCTGGGGGCCACCCCGTTTTCATAGGACCCGTGTTAGAACTGGTCTTCGAATTTCTTCGACAGCTCGTCGATATTCTCCGGCGGCCATTCGGTCACGTCCATCCCAAGATGCAACCCCATGCCATTCAGCACTTCTTTGATCTCGTTGAGGGATTTGCGCCCAAAGTTCGGCGTGCGCAGCATCTCTGCTTCAGTCTTCTGAATCAGATCGCCAATATAAACGATATTGTCGTTCTTCAAGCAGTTGGCCGAGCGTACCGATAGCTCCAGTTCGTCGACTTTCTTAAGGAGAAGCGGGTTGAACTCTAGCTCAGGCTCTTCGACCTGGCGGGTCTGCTCTTCCGGCTCTTCGAAGTTGACGAAGGTGCGGAGTTGATCCTGAAGGATACGCGCGGCGAAAGCGAGCACGTCTTCAGGAGTGATCGAGCCATCCGTCTCGATGCTCATGGTCAGCTTATCGTAATCGAGAACCTGACCCTCGCGGGTTGGCTCGACCTTGTAGCTGACACGGCGCACTGGGCTATAGAGCGCGTCAACGGGAATAATCCCAATCGGTGCGTCTTCGGCGCGGTTGCTATCGGCAGGAACGTAGCCCTTCCCGATTTCGACGGTCAATTCCATGTGGATTTCTGCATCTTCATCGAGATGGCAGATCACATGGTCTGGATTCATGATTTCGATGTCAGCCGTCTCGGTAATCGCGGACGCCTTGACGGGACCGGGGCCTTTCGCGTGGAGCGATAGACGTTTTGGTCCTTCGACATGCATGGCGAGCGACAGCGCTTTGATGTTCAGGACGATATCGGTCACATCTTCACGCACACCCGGCACCGAGCTGAACTCATGCAGCACGCCATCGATCTGGATGGCGGTCACAGCCGCCCCCTGAATCGAGGAGAGAAGCACGCGGCGCAGCGCGTTGCCAATCGTGAGGCCAAAACCGCGTTCAAGCGGTTCAGCAACGACGGTCGCTTTTTTCTTCGGGTCTACACCCGGTTGGATATCAAGCGTCGATGGCTTGATAAGATCGGTCCAGTTTCTCTGGATCAATGGAGCCTCCATTCTCGCAGGGCCGGGTGAACCGCCCGCCCTATCTCCCGAGGATTCCGTATCCGTGGTTCAAACGAGTACCCCGCTCCGGTCGAAACCGCAGCGGGGAGGTATTCATGTGCCGATGAATGGCACAGAATTAGACGCGGCGACGCTTTGGCGGGCGGCAACCGTTATGGGGAATGGGGGTCACGTCGCGAATCGCGGTGATCGTGAACCCAACCGCCTGAAGGGCGCGCAGAGCCGACTCGCGACCCGAACCCGGACCCTGAACCATGACTTCGAGCGTACGCATCCCGTGTTCTTGAGCTTTCTTGCCCGCATCTTCGGCGGCCATCTGGGCGGCATAAGGGGTGGATTTACGCGACCCCTTGAAGCCCATGTTCCCGGCGGAGGACCATGCAATCGCATTGCCCTGCACATCGGTGATGGAGATGAGCGTGTTGTTGAAGCTCGCATTCACATGGGCAACGCCCGATGCGATATT